>JBAQLI010000240.1:0-21210 GCA_049301735.1 Candidatus Methanoperedens sp. | reverse complement strand
GTTTGTATTAGTTCGTTGTTTTTTTCATGTTCATTTATGAACCACAGTTAATGGCCGACTTTGCGGGAACAAAAATCATACACTGCAAAGGACGCAAGTTGATATATGTGAAATAAATTAGGTTCTTGACTATAATTATTCGTATCCCGCAAACCTCGCCTGTGTCAGTTTCCGGTGGAATTCCGGTTTGCTGATAAGGTCATTCACCGCACGGGCGGCTTCTAATCCGTCTTTAACAGGCAAACCCCAGATGTTTCGCCCATATATGCCGCCTTCTGCACCTGCTTTCATGACAATTTCCGTTTGTTTTACAAGACTCTCGGTCGGATTACCTGGCAGTTTAGGTCCACCTGAAAAAATAACAATAGAATGAGGAGCGGCCTGCACAACAATGCTTGCCCTGAATATTTCCTGGTCTGCTGTCAATGAAGTCTCTGCATTTTTGGGTTCAAGGTATTTGTAAGCGATCATGCTTGAGTTCTTTTTTGCAAGACCTTCTATATGTGAATCGTATGCTCTCCGGTTGTCAGGCTTTACCTTTGCCGGATATTTGGTCTTGACAATATCTGCTCCCAATAATCCGGAAGCTATCGAAACAGCATAATGTGTCCAGTACAGGCTGTCAGCCTGCGTCACACCCTGGAATTCACCTTCTTTGTCCTTGAATCTGGTTTTCTCATCCAATCCCAGCCCCCTTGCATAAGCCCAGACCACAGCAACAAGACCCGCATCATGAGCCTTTCTGATGATTTCTGCTGCTCTCTCAAGGTCTGCTTTTATGTGTTCTCCCCCTGGATATATTGTCAAACCGATAGCTGACGCACCGTATTTAAGCGCTTCTTCAATTGTGCCCACAGTTGACATAAATCCGGCGCTCTGTGGCTGCGAAATGTGTCCATCGATCTTGTATATCAAAGGAATATCAGGCCTGAATAAGTGCTTGAACTGCCTTACATTGCCAGGGTGCAGGACATATCCTGAAAAATTACCGCAATTCACCAATTCTGCAATAGATCGAATGTCTGCACAGCCTTTTCCCCTGAAATTTATTTCATTTGCGCTTGCCTCATCGTTCTCCCACAGGAATTCATGACCAGGACCATGTTCGGAACTTTTCTGGTCAAAAGGCATGAAAAGTGCTGTACCGTTCCCGGGACCCTGGGAATAAAGCATGCGGTAAAGGTTTGCTTCAACTCCGCTTTCCAAAAACTGCATTTTCTCAAGTCTTGGCCGCAAAGCCACATTTTTCTCAATATCGATTTTGAGATCAGCTTCATCAATATGTTTCTTAGAATTCATTAATGTTTGAACAAATGCCATAATTCCCTCATTTTTTAGATATTTTCTCTCCTTCCTTAAATGTTTCAAGATATTAAAAATTTATTGTTTTACATTTATTCCAGGCTTATTAAAAATTCTATTTCCAGTCTTGTCAAAACAGGCAAAATAAAGGCATTCTTCCCTGGGGATCTGCGGGATATCCACGCTGCCATCTATGAATACGGCCGGAGCATCCCGAATAAGCACTGCCGGAGTGCTCTCATCAGCTTCACCCATGATTATTTGCGCTGCAGAAACCAGGTTATCTGCAGTGGCGCGCCTTGTAATTAAAAGCGGTTTTCCGAAGAGGTCTTTGCGCCCCCGGATATCCTCGACTGGCTCGATACCTGCACAGCCAAGCGCAATACCCACACACCCAAGACGCAAGGGCTGCGTTCGGCTATCGCCCACAATTACTGCAATATTGCAATTGTATTTTTTCATAAGCTTCTTGCGTATCCCAATTGCGCTCTTCTTTGGATCAGCCGGAAGCAGCACAACATAACCTTCAGGAGCATTTGAATTATCAATCCCTGCGCTTGGTGAGAGCACACCTTTTGTAATGGTCACAACCACACCTGGTATCCCTCCAAGGATTTCATCGGATTCCTTTATGATCAGCTCCATTTTCCGCGGGTCATTTTGATATATCTTTGAGAGTTCAATAGCTTTTTTAGAGGGTTTTACCGTGTCTAACTTCACAAAGCGGCCTTCTGCGGTTGCTACCGCTGATTCGGCAAGAACAAAAATATCATTTTCCTGTGGTATTATTCCTGCTGTTTCCATAGCTTCACTCAACACCGCTGCCATATCATCGCCCGGTACTATAAGAGGTGTTTTTATCCCGATTAATTGCATGTTATTAATTTCCTTTATAGCGTAGGAGTCAAGGGGTAGAGAAAACTCAACGCCTTCAGGATTGAGATGAATCGTACCCCTTGCAATTGTAATACCTAACCCAAAAAACGATTTGTCGAGAATCAGATTTAAGGGTTAGGCTACTGATATATAGTATCAAATACATATATATCTTGTCGAGAGTCAGCATGAGAAAGTCATTTCAATTCAGGATATATCCAACTAAGAATCAAGAGGTTAATCTAAATAGAACACTTTCCACATGCAGACACCTTTACAACGATTCTCTTGCAGAACGAAAGAGGCAATCAGAACTTAACGAACTGGAAAGAACATTTTGGGTGTAACCCCATGGGGAAAACCAGAATGGTTAAACTATTACGATCAGGCTAATAACCTGTCAGGATCAAAGACTGAGTTCCAGAAAAATGTATTCTCTCAGGTACTCCAAAATGTCCTGAAAAGAGTGGATAGAAGTTTCAAGAATTTCTTTAATGGTTTTGGCTATCCTAGATTTCAGGGACGGGACAGGTATAATAGTTTCACATATCCACAATCAGGTTTTGGACTTGAATCTGGAAAACTTAATCTCTCTAAAATAGGAAACATCAAGATCATCCAGCATCGAGCAATCGAAGGCAAAATTAAGACCTGTACCATCAAGAAGGATATTGACCAATGGTATGTTACTTTTTCATGTGACATCGACATACCCGTAATACCTGTTGACATTAAAATCAAAACAGGAATAGATGTTGGCTTGAATTCTCTGATAACAATGAGCAATGGGACACAGATAGAACCGCCTGAATTTCTAAGAGCATCTGAAAAAAGACTATCAAGGGAACAGATACATCTATCAAAAAAGAAACTTCGTTCAAAGAACCGGGATAATCAGAGAATCATTGTAGCAAAAGTACATCGAACGATAAGAAATCAGAGAAAAGATTTTGCTCATAAAACAAGCAGAAAACTTGTTGAAGAATATGACCATATTGTATTTGAGGATTTACAGATCAAGAACATGATGCGGAATCATCATCTTGCTAAATCCATATCAGATGCAGGTTGGTCACAGTTAATCAGTTTCACAAAATCCAAAGCAGAATACGCTGGGAAGATAGTTGAACTGGTTAATCCAAGAGGAACTTCACAAGTATGTATTTGCGGTCATCCAGTACCAAAAAAACTTTCAATGAGAACCCATAAATGTTCTAATTGTGGTTTGATTGCTGGTAGAGATCATGTATCGGCAAATGTAATAGAAAGTAGAAGTATTACCGCAGGAACTGCGGGATTTCAAGCCTGTCTAAGTAATCTCAATAGAGACACGATGAAGCAGGAAGCTCCCTTGCTTTAGCAGGGAGTAGTTCACTATAATGCTTCCACAGGAGTCTCATCTGAGGCTCTCATTGTGATCTTTGAAGTCTCGGCAAGGAACTCGCTTGCATCCAGGATTTCCATTAAAACAGGTTTTCCTTTTTTTGAAAAATGAACTATGATAGGGCCGACTTCTTCAGCATAATCTATGGGTTCTTCACTTACTTCATAAATTAGAATATCATTCTTTCTGTTATAACTGATTTTCATATCTACCTCTTTTTGCAGGATAAAATGTAATAACTCTAATTTCTTCTCGTTCTATCTCACAAATGACTCTCATTATATGATTTTCATCAAATATATTTTGAATTACCATTCTGCCTTTTTTCCCTTCAATGGTCGATGCTGGATTCTCAATAATCGCTTTGATCTGGTTTTCAGATATCATGAGTCCATGCCTCTCGAAGAGTTTGAATTTGAATTTAGCATGAAGTAAATATTATTTTCATGTATTTTAAGTTAGACCTGATATAAATAATACTAGGGTTCAAGATTATATAATAGTTACTGATTCGATCTTCTTTATGATATTAACAATTGAGGAAATATCGATCAGTATCAGGGGAGTCTCATCCAGGCTCTATCTTTCATAAACGGCGCCGTTAATTGCCCCGGTCGCGCACGCTGGTGACATAATGCCTGTTTCCTAGCCAGAGATATTCAGGATCTGGATATCTAGTCAAGATGTAGATAATCGTTGTGATTTCACAGACTTTAAAAATGTAAAATTGTTCCAATCTATGATTATTAAGAAGGCAACATAGTTCTTGTAATTAATTGTTCTATCTCATTTTTAATATCTGTTTCATTAAATAATTTTTTACTATAATGCCAATGTCGGAATGATCCAATATCGATAAAATCATCATGATCTTCTTTGAATGGTTTGATCTGAATAGATAATTTATTGTTTGTAAAAAGTTCTCCTTTATCCATCCATTTTCTTATTTCCGGTAAATCTGATTTATTATCTAAAATAATATACAACCTTTCATTTGTTGATACCAACCAAGTCTGTTGTTTTTGGTTGTGGTAAATTTTTAGAGCATACGCTTGATTCAGATTTTCCTTATTGGAATAATCCTTATGATTTTTGATACATTCAATAATGTCATGCTTCGAATAAAAATTTCTAGTCATATCCAACTTCTTCCCTATCTTCTCCTTCAACATCCTGCTGACTTCTTCCCCGCTGACCTTCCCCCTGAATTCCTTCATAACAATTCCCATCAATGGACCCACTGCATCCAAACCCTTCCCTTTAACAAAATCTATCTTTTCTTCAATGAGCTTATCAACAGCAGTCTCAAGTTCTCCTTTTTCCACGCCCCCGATACCAAGAGATAGCGCCGCATTATCAACAGTCATTTCAGGCTTTCCTGCAATTGTTTTCAGGATATTGCTTATCGCTTCGTTGGGGATCTTCCCTTCTGACTGGAGCCTGAAAAGCTGCATCAGGTGATCTTCTGTAATCTTATTGACATCAACGCCTTCTTTTTGAAGTTCATACAGGATGGTTTCAAGCACTCTCACAACTGAATTTGGATTTGCCTTCGGGACCTGGCTCATTATACTGTCAAATATTATGAAGTTAGCCGAGCGCGCGATCTGGTTTGCGATTTCTTCATTAAGGTTGAATTGTTTTATGTATCGTGCTTTTCGCTCGCCTATCAATTCAGGAAGCTTGATACTCCGGATTCGCTCTTCTGTGATCACAACCGGCGGAACATCGGTCTCAGGATACATGCGCGCCGCTCCTGGAAGCGGTCTCATATACGCCGAATTCCCATCAGGCAGCGCTCTTCTTGTTTCTTCGGGAATGAATTCAAGCGCTTCCTTTGCGCGGGTTATGACGGCTTCCATTGCGCCCTGTGCTTTTTCCTTAGAATCAGCGACCATGACCACGCAATCCCCATCCTTTGCGCCCACGGCTTTCTTGAGCAATTCCACTTCCTCTTTTGTGATGCCGTAATTTGGCAGTTCATCAGTATGGAATATGCCCCCTACACCTGATTTCTTGGCGCGGTCAGAAAACTCCGTCCCCAGGCGCCTTCCAGGCTGGATCTCTTTACCGACAAATCCTGCAAATCCCGGCAGGTTCACGGCATAAACCACGCCGCTTTTTAGTGCTTTTAAAATAACTTTGGAGGTAGTGTTTGCAAAAACGAATGTGACATCAATGATCTTATCGGAAACTGAGGCTTTCTGGTTTTTAAGTTCCTTCTTTATTTCGACAAGTGTTGCCTGTCTTGCAACTTCCCTTTCAACAATTGTTTCAATAAGCGCAAGCTCCTGAACTCCTTTTATTTCAACTCTTGCGCCTTCGGCGATTGATATGTTAACATCCTGCCGAATCGTGCCAAGGCCGCGCTTTACCTTTCCTGTTGAGCGCAATATCATTCCTATCTGTTCAGCGACTTCCCTTGCATGGGCAGGAGAAACGATATCAGGCGCAGTTCCTATTTCCACAAGCGGAATTCCGAGCCTGTCAAGAGAATAAATAACAGAATCTCCTTTATCTTCCACTTTCTGCGCCGCCTCTTCTTCGAGGCACAGAACATCAATACCCACGCGCCCTGCGCTGGAATCTATATATCCATGCGTTGCAACAAGTCCGGTCCTCTGGAAACCAGATGTGTTGGAGCCATCGATCACGATCTTTCGCATGGTGTAGAGTTCATCCACTATCTTCATGTTCATCATGCGGGCTACCATCAGGGAAAATTCTACAGCTTCAGGGTTCAATTCACGCGGCGGCTCCTCATCATTCTCAACGAGGCATGTTGTGTCGTATGCTTTGTAAATGAATTTTTTAATGAGTTTTACTTCTTCAAGCGCAGCTTTATCAACGATCCCCATCTCGCTCTGTGTGGGGCGAAGGTACCTGAAAAATTCAAAATTTGATTCTTTTGTATCACGAAGAAGAGTAGGGCAGCCGCAGAAAAGTTTTTCTTTAGTGTCAAGCTGCTGGTGTATTTCAAGCCCGGACTTTAATCCGAGCGCCTTATAATCGTGACTCATATGGCTTCCTGATATAGTGCAATCTATAAAAAAATTGTTATCGGCCTGTCCAAAGGTTTTATAAATAATTGTAGCTACCAGAACTATAGATGACACTCGTGAAAAAAGCAAAGGAATGTGCAGATCATATCAAGAAACATTCTTGCGCTCTTGTGGTGTCGCATATTGATGCCGACGGCCTGACTTCTGCTGCGATCATGGGGAAAGCCCTTGAACGAGCAGGTATCGATTCCCGGATCATTTTTCTTAGACAACTTGACCAGAAAAACCTCCAGGAAATAGCCAGCAGGAACCCCCAACTTGTAATATTTACTGACCTTGGCAGCGGGATGCTTGATGCGATAAAATCCTTAAAGCTTAATGCAGTGATCGCAGACCATCACCAGCCCCAGGGGAAACATGAATTTCACCTGAATCCACATCTTTTCGGGTTAAATGGGGGGATAGAAGTAAGCGGCTCAGGGATGACCTATTTTATAGCACGGGAAATGGGTGATAACGGGGATCTTTCGGCGCTTGCAATTGTGGGGGCTGTGGGAGATCTCCAGCACTCAAAACACGGGCAATTGATCGGTTTGAACAGGACAATACTTGATGAAGGAGTAAAGAACAAAGTCATCAAGAATGAGAAAGACCTCATGTTATTCGGAAGACAGACCCGTCCTGTATTTAAACTTCTGCAATATTCAACTGATATTTATTTTCCGGGCCTGACCGGAAGTGAAGAAGCAAGTATAGAATTCCTCAAAAAAATCGGGATCAGACAGCAGGGTGAGAAATGGAGGCGGTGGATAGACCTTGAACCAGGTGAAAAACAGAAGATCGTATCTGCTCTTATACAATTCGGGCTTTCATCAGGACTTGCGGGTTTTAAAGTAGAAAGGCTCGTGGGTGAGGTATATACATTATTATGCGAACGGGAAGGCACAGAGGTCAGGGATGCCTCGGAATTTTCAACACTTCTTAATTCCACTGCACGTTATGACCATGCTGATATCGGGCTTGCGGTATGCATGGGCGACAGGGGAAAGAGCCTGGATGAAGCATGCGTACTTCTTAGTGAGCACAGGAAAAATCTTGTGGAGGGATTGAATTTTGTGAAAGAGAGAGGGATAACGGAAATGAGAAACCTCCAATACTTCGATTCCGGAAATTTGATCCGCGAAACCATCGTAGGGATTGTTGCGGGAATGAGCGCGTCGTTTGTCAATAACAGGAATCTTCCCATTATCGCTTTTGCAGATTCTGAAGGCGGGGTTAAGGTCTCATCACGGGGAAACCAGGACCTTATCAGGAAAGGCCTGAACCTTGGCGCTGCAATAAGCGAAGCTGCAAAATCAGTTGGAGGAACCGGGGGCGGTCATGATATTGCGGCGGGGGCGTTCATTCCGAGGGAAGCGAAAAGTGATTTCCTGAAAATTCTTGATATGAAAATTGGGTCACAGATAAATTAGGATATTGGTAGAGTGATTATGGAAAGCACAAGGACAAGAAGGCTTCCGGCCCAAGCCAAAAGAGTATTTCGATACCCACAAAAAAGAATAAAAGCGTGGGAATTGCAACCAAAATAAATCCTATCAGACCATATATTCTGGGATTTGAAAAGCAACTGTTATATATTTTCATGAATCTTATAATCCTCCTATGAATAATAAGACAGTAACTATATTTATAATTTTCATTTTCATAATTCTCGCAGGGTGTCTCAATACCCAGAATTACCAGATGGGCGGGGGCGATAAGTCTCTTGTTTCAGATACTCAATACTCACTTATCGGCAAACCTTCAATAGATGGAAATGCAAACGGAAAAACATTACCTGAAAGAAAAGTCATTTCAACTGCGACCCTGACGATGGAAGTGGCAAGCGCCCAGGCGGCAATTAATGATATAACTAACATAACGCTTGAAAGCGGCGGATTTGTTTCAAGTTCTTCCATCAGTGATATTGGAAATAATCGCAAAAATGGTCATCTTACTGCAAGAGTACCTCAAAAGAGTTTTTATTCAACTATCGAAAAAATAGATGCGCTTGGAACTGAAAAATACAGGCAGGTTTCAGGACAGGATATCACGGAAGAATTCATAGATCTTGGCGCAAGGCTCGATAATCTCCAAAAACAGGAAACACGGCTTCAAGAGATTCTTAAAATGGCGACCACTGTTAAAGATATTATTGAAGTTGAGCATGAACTTGAACGGGTGCGAGGTGAGGTAGAGAGTTTGACAGGCAGGCTAAATTACCTGAACCAGAGCGTTGAGATGTCTACGATCACGGTAACTGTTATGGAACCAGCGCCAATTACAGGTGATGGATGGGGCATTTCGGATGCGCTACGGGATGCAGTGAGAGGATTTATTGAGAGTGTAAGGGGAATAATCATATTCACAGGATTTATTATCCCGATACTGATCTATGTAGGTATTGCAGTTTTAACAGCACTCGGCATCAAAAGAAAAATACTTCCAAAGTTGAAAAGATGAGTCCCATATTATAATATGGGATTTTTTTCCTCACAGGTTAGAATCTTTCAACAACTTTGCTACAGCGTAAGCCGGAAATACTTTTGATATTTCAGTTCCATATTTTTCAGAGATCAAAATTATCTCAAATCCGGATTCAATAGCTGCTTTTTTACCCAGGAATTCTCCAAGGCCGCAAGCTACAATTCTTCGGATGTCGTGCTTTTTTGATATTTCACAAAGAGCATCCTTGATGTCGTTTACCTGTGTTTCCATTACCTGACAGGCGATCGAAAAAATCTCCTCATCCGTTATTTCGCTCAGATCTGCACAAACAACACGTGCAATCCTCCTTTTGGCATCAAGGATCGTTTTCCCTGCGCCATCCGGTGTATCACACGTATAATTCTGGAGTTTTATCAAACCAAGAACAATATATGCATCAGCCGTAATTGCAAATAATTCTGATGAGATGCGCGACTCCATATTCCCGAATGTCACATTTTTCAAAATTGCGGCAATATTTGTCCGGAGCGCCCCTGAGTACACAAGTTCCCCCTTTTTCAAACGCTCAAAATCTGTTTTACCTGCAAGAGGCAAACCATTCTTGATCGGAATTATATCCGTAGTCGTTGAACCTATATCAAGAAATATACAATCCCCGAACTCTTTTCCTATAAGAAGAGCAGATGCCATCCAGTTGGCAGCAGCAATGCTGCGTATTTTTTCTTTTGTGAGAATTCCGTTGTTATCAAGGAAAAAAGCATTCACAAATGCATTATTGACTGCATCTATAATGTATGAAAGACCTGCTTCCTTATCAGGAAAACAATCAGCAAGCTCCCCTGTTATCACTACACCAACTTTTTGCGGTTTCAGGCGCCCCGCGATCTCAATAAGCGCCTCAGGCAGCCTCGTGTTCTTCCAGAGGGGGATATAATGCAGTTCCACTATCTTGCCATCATCAGATGCTATTTTGGTGTTCGCTCCACCAATATCGATTCCAAGTATCATGCAGGTATTGAGTAATGATGAAAGCATGACAATCCGTATTGGACGCCATGCTTTTGGCTCATATCTTCCAGGATCTAACTGCTGATACTGAAGGTGCTATTGCTCATATCCGTAATTGAAAGATTACTCGTGCTTGTGACCTTCACTTTATAGTCAGTGCCCGGTGCTTGTAACGCCGGGATAAACCATGGATGTGAACCGTCATTCAGGGTTGCTAATATGATCAATTGATTTGGCTTACCTGGTTTCAGTAGTTCTATCTTTACATATCCTTTTGGATTCTCGGTTGATGTCCAGTTTATGATCTTTGTCGTTCCCCTTGTCCAGTTCTCTCCTCCATTTGGAGTAACCACTGTGAATGAAGGTACGGGGATATTAAAGTTATTGTCGCTGGTATCATTATGGGAAGCATTAATGGTACTTGTGATCTTCACTTTGTAATCACTTCCCGGCGCCTGTGCAGCCGGAATTAGCCATGGATGCGAGCCATCATTCAGGGTTGCTGATATGATCAATTGGTTCGCCTTACCCGGTTTCAGGAGTTCTATTTTCACATAAGTTCCGGGACTCTCGGTTGAATTCCACTTTATTGTTTGAGTCGTTCCTCTTATCCATGACTCTGAACCGTTGGGGGAAGTGACCTTGAAAGATGGGATCGGAATAGTGAACTTATTATCACTGGTATCGTTATTTGAGGCGTTGATGGTACTTGTGATCTTCACTTTATAATCTGTTCCCGGTGTCTGTGCAGCCGGGATCAGCCATGGATGCGAACCATCATTCAGGGTTGCTGATATGATCAATTGGTTCGGCTTACCAGGTCTTAGCAGTTCTATCTTGACATAACCTTTTGGATTCTCGGTAGATGTCCAGTTTATGATCTTTGTCGTTCCTCTTGTCCAGTTTTCTCCACCATTGGGAAAAATAATCTTGAATGAAGGAACCGGGATAGTGAAGCTGTTATCGCTGGTATCATTATTTGAAGCGTTAATAGTGCTTGTGATCTTTACTTTATAGTCAGTTCCCGGTGTCTGTGCAACCGGGATCAGCCATGGATGCGAGCCGTCATTCAGCGTGGATAATATGATCAATTGGTTCGGTTTACCCGGTTTCAGGAGTTCTATTTTCACATACGTTCCCGGGCTTTCGGTTGAATTCCACTTTATTGTTTGAATCGTCCCCCTTATCAAATTCTCTCCGCCATTGGGAAAAACGACCTTGAATGAAGGAACTGGAATAATGAAGTTTTTATCGCTGGTATCATTGATTGATGCGTTAATGGTGCTTGTGATCTTTACCTTGTAGTCTGATCCCGGCGTTTGTGCGGCTGGAATTAGCCATGGGTGCAAACCATCATTCAGAGTACTTGATATGATCAATTGGTTCGGCCTACCAGGTTTCAAGAGTTCTATCCTTACATACGCCCCTGGACTTCCGGTTGAATTCCACTTTATCATTTGAGTCGTGCCGTGTGTCCAGTTCTCTCCTCCATTGGGAGAGGTGACTTTAATACCAGGAACAGCAGCATTGATAATTAAGGCAATGTTGTTGCTTACAACACTGGCATTTTTGGCATTCACTATCGCAATACCCTTCACGAGCGCAGTAAATGTAGATGTTACACCTCCAGTTACATCTGTTCTTGCTTTTACAGGAATAACATTTCCAACGCCAATATTGCTGACTGTCCATGATATATCAACGCCTGCCATTGGATTATTATATTGATCATATGCTCTTGAAGTAATATTCTGTTTCTGTCCAACTGTCAGTGTAGTTGATGGTGATGGGGAAACCACGATATATTTCAGGACTGGACTAATTTGAGGTGTTGATCCATATAGAATATAATCTGAACCTGTTGGTGCGTCAGGGACCGATCCTGCAAAGGCCCCGCCTGCCAGCAATGAAACAATCATCATAACTCCAACCGCTATACCAAGATCACGCCCATTATCCGGATTTTTCATCATTTTTTGTTACACCTATCCAAAGTATTATATAATATTGAAAGTTCACTCTCTTTGCACACGACAAATATTTTAATATTTAATAATTGAAACCCTATATATAGGGTTTGTGTTTTAATTTTTCAATGATCATGCCAGTTTACTCCTGACCTTCTCATAAAACCCGTCCTCTCTTGTTCTCACGAACCTTGCAGGTATATCTGCCCTGGTAATAATTATCGTGTCCTCCTCTTTTATTTTCCTTGAGTATTGCCCATCGATCACAAGCACTGCTTCCTTTTTCGGTACTGTCAGCTCCACCTTTATCTCACTCCGGGCCGGAACCACCCAGGGACGGGATGATAATTTAAAAGGAGCAAGCGGCACAATGACCGTACCATCCACCCGCGGATCAACAATTGGCCCTCCTGCGCTCATCGCATATGCAGTCGAGCCTGTTGGCGTTGCAAACACTGCGCCATCAGCCCGCAGTTCCTCAAGAGGGATCATATCCACGAAAATCCGATATGAGAGCATCTTGGCCGGACTGGCTGTCAGGATGACAACTTCATTGGTTGCACATGGAAGTATCTCATCATTTACCAGGATTGAGAGACGTGAGCGCTCTTCGACCTCAAAACCAGACAACACTTTATCAATGACACAGAGAGAATCTTCAGGAGCCACATCCACAAGAAAACCAAAAGTTCCCATATTTATTCCAAGGACTGGAAGGGGATCATCCATTTTCTGGATCCCCCGTAAAACCGTACCATCGCCACCTATGGATATGATAAATTCAGCGCCATTTTTTTTCATGTCTGCCATTTGAGTGCCTTCCAGGTGGAGCCTCTGTGCAGTTTTCGGGTCGATCAATACATCGATTCTGGATTTCAAGTGATCAATTATCTTTTCAACCAGAGAAAATATTTCATCCCTGTCGCATCTTGAAATTATACCGATCTTTCTCATCCTATTGTGCCTCCGCTATACAAGTTCAAGCAATTTGTCATGTGTTATTCCATTACTTGCAATAATATTTACCCGTTTCCTGACATCAAGCGGAGTATTAAGTGGATGTCCTTTTTCATCTGTTATTTCTCCCCCGGCTTCTTCCACGATGAGCTTCGAGGCAGCTATATCTGTTATACGAAGCATTCCGCGCATATCGAAAAAAGCATCAAATATCCCTGAAGCGATATAACAAAGTTCAAGCCCTGCGCATCCGAATACTCTTACCCTCCTGACTGTATGGTTATTTATTAAAACCGCATGAGGGCGGTGACTGTATGATAATACACTGAGTTTGGATAGCTCCGATATCTCTGATACATGTATTTGTTTCTCGTTTAAAAAAGCTCCTTTTCCCTTCCGGGCTGAATAAATATCCCCATTAACAAGATTCTTGACAAAACCGTATTTTATATCAGATAAATCAGATTTTCCAATAGCTATCGGCACACAGAAAAAAGGGATATTGTTCACTGCATTGAATGTACCATCTACGGGATCAAGTACGAACGTAAACTCAGGTTTTCCCCCGATATTTTTCTCACCCAGTTCCTCACTCACGAATAACATTGACCTGCCATCGGCTTCAAGAACCGAAAGGGCTGCATTTTCCGCAACTTCATCGATCTTCTCAGTAGGCGTGCCATCTGCCCCAATTCTCAATGTTATGCCTGCTTCAGGTTTTCCTATCAGTCCGGAAACAGCTTTTTTTATTTCGGCTGCTACATCATTACAAAGAGTGAAATACTGGGATTCTGTCATTTTCGTACTTTTTCCTTTTATTGTAAAGCGTTACAAACCTTTAAGCTTTATATAATTTTTCTTATAAAGCTACAAGACATCGCAACCCGCTACCAGCCTCTGTTTTGGATTATTAAGCTGGACAATAAGAAAACGGTCATTTTTGCTGTATGCTATGTTCTTTTGCGTTGTTAACACAACATTGCAATCAGAACCCGCAGGCGCCTGCGTTGCATCTTTTCCACCGATCGTCATTGCCGTGATCGTTGCAGGAATATCCTGGAGCCCGGCAAAAAAGTGGACTGCATCGCCCACACCCAATCCTGAGGTGAATTTTGTAAGGTGGCATTTCAAATTGAATTTTGAAGAAACTTCCTCTTTCTGGGAGATCATATATCCCCGGTCAAATTCCTTTGACTGCACTCCTTTTAGCGCAAGTCCCACCCTTGTTCCGGCAGGCGCTGATTTCATATCAACATCGTTACTCTGGATGGAGCGTATTTCTGTTTGTCTCTCTGTCGGATAGAGTGTTAGTTTGTCATGTTCCTTGATAGTACCCTGCGTCACGATTCCCAGCACAACGCATCCCATACCTGTGACATTAAAGAAGTGGTCAACTATGATCCTTGGTGGCAGGTCTTTCTTTGCAGTATATGCATTTCGCACCTCTTCACCAAGTGCGAATATTTTTTCCTTGAGACTCTCAAGACCTTCAAAGGTCGTATTTGAAACTGCAATAGTCTCCCATTTTTCAAGATTTGTGCCTTTTGTGACCGCTTTTATTTTTTCGGATAATTCCGAAATAGCGGCAGGATTAGATTTATCCGACATTGTGATTACGAATAATCCGCGTTTATTGCCCAGCAGGTCAAGAGCAATGATGCACTCGCCCACCTGCGCATTAAGACCGCTTGAAGGAACACATACCAGTGCTATATCCGAGAGATTGATCGCCTGTATAAGCGTTTTAAACGATGACGGGTAACCGTTTGCATCCACGAATGAATATATTCTGTCCCCTTTCACAAAATTATAGAGTGTAATATCGGACTCAGTGCCTTTTTTTCCGAGCTTTCCTGCAAGGCTTGTCCTGCCTGATTTTTCGCTTCCAATGATTGTAACGTTGGCCATAATATCTATGCTGTAATAAACAGGAAGCTATATGAAATTGGCGTTTGGGTAGTGTATATAAATACGATCTATTTTGTTGATCAACACAATCAGAGTAAACCGATATTGCTTTTCCTTACAACCTCATCATAATTCTTGTAACCGAGTATTTTCTCGATCATATTCGAATGTTTTCCCTTTAATTTGTTCAAATCAGAGGATGTATAATCCGTGATCCCCTTGGCAAACACCTTTCCCTCGCTCTCAATCTCGATAATATCCCCGCGGTCAAACATCCCTGCGACCTCGACAATACCTGACGGCAAAAGCCCCATACCTTTTTTAACCGCATCCTTTGCGCCTTTATCAACAATTATCTTTCCAGATGTCTTTGAAAGGATTATCCAGCGCGTCCTGTTCCTGGATTTTCCGTCCCTTGCAAGGAACAGGGTACCGATATTCTCGCCTCTAGTGACCTTTATCACCACATCATCGATAGCACTGTTGGCGATCACCATGTGGCATCCTGCCATAGAGGTTATTTTGGCAGCTTCTATTTTTGTCCTCATCCCGCCCACGCCCTTTGTGCTTGTGGGGCTTCCACCGTAACTTTCGATTTCGGGCGTGATTTTCTCCACAGTGTTTATGAGCCTGGCATTTTCGTTCTTCTTTGGGTTCTTATCATACAATCCATCGATATCAGATAAAAGGACGAGGATCTCAGCCTCAACCTTGCTTGCAACCATTGCCGAAAGCTTGTCATTATCACCAAAGGTCGCCTCTATCTCATGCACACAGATCGGGTCGTTTTCATTGATGATCGGAACCACACCTGCTTCAAGGAGCGCCGAGATACTGTTCCGGAGATTAAGATATGTCATCCTGTTTGAGAAGGCTTCGTATGTAAGCAATATCTGGGCAACTTTAAGATCATGTTTATTGAACGCAGTCATCCATTCCTGCATAAGGATATTCTGGCCTACGGCTGCTGCGGCCTGGCGAAGTGGAATTTCACGGGGACGGGTTGTCATTTTTAACTGGATGACACCAATACCGATAGCGCCAGAGCTTACGATTATGACGGTTTTTCCAAGTTTTCGAAGATGAGCAACCTGGTTTGCAATGTCTTCGGTCAGCCTGCGGTTAAAGCTTCCGTCTTCGTTGGATAAAGAAGTTGTACCGATTTTCAGGACGATCTTTTTCAGGTCTTTAAAAAGGTCTTTGCGGTCAATATTTTTAATTGAGTCCATATTCCATATTCCTTATCCCATTCTCTCTGAAAGTTGTGCTTTTAGTTTTTTATGGGTGTATTTCCTGGCGTTCTTTCCCACATAATCCGCAACCTTATGACCATTGCCGAGAAGCGCATACTTGTAAATAAGCAGCCCTTCCATCCCGACAGGCCCGCGCGCATGTATTTTGTTAGTGCTGATGCCAACTTCGGCTCCTTTACCATAACGGAATCCATCTGCAAAGCGGGTGGAAGCATTCCACATCACGCTGGATGAGTCCACAAGGTCTATGAACCTGCTGGCTGCGGTGTTGTTTTCAGTAATGATAGCATCGGTATGATGTGATCCGTATTTGTTGATATGTTCGATAGCTTCTTCCATTGAATCCACTATTTTTATTGAGAGTATCAGGTCATTGTACTCTGTTTTCCAGTCCTCTTCTTTCGCATGGATCATTGCCTTCAGGAGGCCGCTATTTTGAAGAATATCGAATGATCGCTCATCGCATCTGAGTTCTACTCCTGCTGCATCGTATTTCTTTCCCATGTCCGGAAGAAATGTTCCTGCAATACTCTTATGAACAAGAAGTGTCTCCATTGCATTGCAGACCGCAGGATACTGGACCTTGGAATCATAACAGACATCAAGCGCCTTTTTCATGTCAGCCTCTTTGTCCACATACACATGGCAGATACCTGAAGAGTGTCCAAGTACAGGGATTCGCGTGTTATCCTGGATGTATTTTACGAACTCGTTTGATCCGCGGGGAATGATGAGGTTTATATAATCGTCAAGTTTTAGCATTTCGTTGACTTCTTCCCTTGTTTCCATGAGCGCAAAAGCCCCATGCGGTATGCCTTCTGTACTTTCTATGGCTCTGACAAGAACATCAAATATCGCCCTGTTGGAATTACCTGCTTCGCTGCCGCCCTTGAATATGGTGGCATTCCCGCTCTTAACGCATAGCGACATTATCTGGGGAACGACATCAGGACGGGATTCAAATATAACCCCGATCAATCCGATCGGACAGCTTACCTGGTACAGTTCAAGGCCGCTGTCAAGTTCAAGGGCTGAAAGTGTTTTCCCTACAGGGTCGTCAAATTTCAGGACGTCCCTGACGCCTGCTATCATCTCATCTATTTTTGTATCGTCAACTTTCAGCCGTTTGACAAGTGATCTTGAAAGTTTGCCTGCGTCGGCGAGTTTTTCAGCCGCTGAGATGTCTTTTGTGTTGGCTGAGATTATTTTTTCCCTGTTTGAATCAAGCGCCTGTGCCATTGCAGCAAGAGCGCTGTTCTTCGTGGTGCCGGAGACGCTTGCAAGAGGAATGGAGGCGCTTTTTGCAAGTTTTACTTTGGTTATAATATCATTGGACATGATCGATAAAGACCTGTATTTTAATTCTTTTACATCATTTTAGTTTTTATAGGTATTGAAAGCACTCATATTAAGCGCGGATAATTTTGAAGACCAGGAGCTTTTCTATCCGTTTAACAGGTTAAAAGAAGAAGGCATTATCGTGAAGGTTGCGTCCATAAAACAGGGAGGAAAAGCGCCTGAAAAGGTCAGGCTTGAAGAAAAGGCCCTTGAGATCGCACGACATTTTTTCAGGGAGAATAAACTTGTTGGGGTGATATGTCATGGCGGTCAGACGCTTATTTCAGCAGGAGTAATGGAAGGAAGGAAAGCGACATGTTACATAGGTATCAGGGATGACATAAAATGTGCAGGTGCCCTGTATGAAGATAAGGAAGTTGTTGTGGATGGAAATCTTATCACTTCAAGACATCCACGCGACCTTTATGCATTCGGTAGGGAGCTTGTAAAGAAAATCCACAGGCTCAATTGAATTCAAGTTCAAGGGGTTGCATCTTTTTATTTTTTGTCCCCTTCACTCATAACTTCGTGTATGGTTTTCAACATTTTCTCAGCAGTGTAAGGTTTTGGCAAAAAAGCCTTTGTATGAGAACTTGCAATCTCTGCAAGTTTATCTTTCTCAGCTAATCCGCTAACTGCAATTACCTTAACCTCAGGATTAATTTTACGGATCGCCCGGATGCTCGCCTGGCCATCCATTATCGGCATCATCATATCCATAAGAATAACTTTGACTTTATCCTTATTTTGAGCATACAATACTACTGCATCCGCACCATTATTGGCTGCAAGCACTTTATACCCGTATTTTTCCAATGTCGAAACAGTAACCTCACGAATTGAATCTTCATCTTCAGCAATTAGAACTGATTCTCCGTGTCCAGTGAATAATTCAAGCTTCTGTTCCTCTACATTTTGTAATTCTGTTCTGGTTTTAATCGCTGGCAAATATATGCTGAATTTCGTTCCTTTTCCAACCTCACTGTACACATTTATAAACCCACCGTGACTTTTTACAATTGCAAGAGCTGTTGACAGGCCAAGTCCTGTTCCTTTACCAACCTCCTTTGTTGTGAAGAACGGTTCAAAAATTCTATCAAGTATCTTAGGAGGAATACCGGTTCCAATATCCGAAACTGTAATGGCAACATAAGAACCGACTTTAGCTTCAGTATGCATCCGTGCATAATTTTCATCAATAAAAAAATTCGTAGCTGTGATACTCAGAATACCGCTATCCGGCATAGCATCACGGGCATTCACACACAGGTTCATTATAACCTGGTGTAGCTGTGTGACATCTCCTGAGATTGTAAAGAGATTTTCTGGTATATCAGTTTTAATTTCAATATTTCTTGGAAATGTTTCTTTTGCGACCTTCTCAATTTCAGTTATAAGATGTTTTGCCTCAAGAGGGGTGCGTTCACCCTCGACACCTCGTGAAAATGACAGGACTTGCTTTATTAAATCAGCGCTGCGCTGTGAGTTCTTTTCAAGAATAGCAAGTAATCTCTGGCTCTGCTGATCTGTAAATTTTCCTTTTAATATTTGCAGGGATAACATCATCGGCGTCAGCATATTATTAAGATTATGCGCTATACCGCCTGCAAGAATGCCTATACTCTCCATTCGCTGCGCTCGTAATAAATGTGACTCGAACATTTTCTTTTCAGTGATATCTGTGTTGACAACAAGTATTGATTTCGGTTTACCTTCACTATCATATATCAGAGTCCAGTGACTTTCAACAATCACTTCTTTACCGTCTTTCGTTAGCTGGTGCAGCTCTCCAGTCCATTCTCCCTTCTCAAGCACAATCCTTTTTGCTTCAATGAGCACAGGCGGCTCTTCCTTATCTTTGAACAGAAACTCAATGGGGTCCCTGCCAATCGCTTCCTGTGCTGTCCAGCCATACAGGCGTTGTGCACCTTTATTCCAGTAGATGAGATGATTTTCTAAGCTTCTGACACCTATAGCCTCCTGTGCATTATCAAGAAGAGAAGCTTGTTCACGGATTTTCTCCTCAGCCAGCTTGCGCTCATTTATCTTTGTCTCTAATTCTATGTTGGCTTCTCTCAGTTGTGCGGTTCGTTCCTGGACACGCAGTTCTAACTCATCATGCGCTTTACGCAGTGCCTCCTCAGCACACTTGCGGTCTGTAATTTCTCTCTCAAGATCCGCTTTGGAAGCAGTAACGGTTTTCAGGTTTGTTGTCATCCGGTTAAACGCGTGAGATAATTCGCCGAATTCATCATTCTTTTTCTCTTCGATGGAGAAATCAAGGTTCCCGGAACCGATGATGTTTGTCCCTTCTTGCAGGTTCGATATCGATTTCAACGTGCGCCGGTAAATCAGAAAATAGTTGGTGAGGAGAAATACGCCAAATATTCCCAGCAGGGAAATACTGAGAAGGTAATTGATAAGCTTCACTTGTTCCTGTTCATTATGAATTTTTTGTGATAGGCGCGAAGCATCGGAGATTATCCCTTGGGTCTGAATACCTATCCTGCTCCATGAGACCTGGATAAATGCCGGATCAAATGCGCTGGATGAGCTTTCTATTTGTGATAGTATATCAGTAAAGACTGTTTTCAGCCTCTGCTGATCTGTCTTGATACTATTGACAAGCGCCTGCTGATCCGGCCTGTCCACAGTCAGGTTCGACATATCGTCGGAAATATAGGAATATTGTGACTTCCATCGTTCGATTTGCTGGCTTTCATGGTACAGAAGAAAATCGTTCGATAAATAACTGAGCTCGTTGGCTTTGAGCTCTATGTTTTTTGCCAGCTCTTCCTGTATATTCAGCCGCTCTATCTGCTGGTTTGTGGTAATCATCGATGCGGAGATGATAAGCAGGGCTATACTGAAGAAAACCATGCTGATGATAAGTTGTGTCCTGATTTTCATGGTACCTCAATTCACCTGATACTCACCGCTTCCGGCTTTACTTCCTTCATTCCCTTCGTATAGATGTAATTCTTGAAATCGGGTAAAGTCTTTTCGCTGGTGAGATTATTATTGATAATCCACCTTCCTTCATCGTTCATGGCAATAAGGAGCGACTGGTCAAGCGTGAGCGATAACTGATAGTTAGGCCAGATAGTCGCCATATACGCATCAGTATAATTCATCCTCTTTTTTACGATCGCCTTTGCTTCATCCGGATGCTTTATTATATATTCCTCAGCCTTGTCAAGCGATTTCAGGAAGTTGTTAATAGATTCCGGATGACGGGTGATCCAATCGTTTCTGGAGGATATGACCCAATAACCTGGCTGGCTGCTTTGCGCTGGCCAGGTTATCCGATTATTGCCCAATCGCTCTTCAACCGGACCAAGATAGAAAATATTGGTCAGGACCGCGTCAACACTACCATTAACAATGGCGTCCACATATTGTGACGGTTTGATATCGACCAGGTTTACGTCCTGAATGCTCATACCATGCAGATTAAGGAATCTGCCAAGATAGAATTCCCCCTGGACTCCCCTGGTAAGACCGATCTTCTTTCCTTTAAGGTCTAAAACGCTTTCAATTCCCTGGTCTTTCCGGCCGACAAGAAATGCTTCCTGGTACTGCCCGATAATACTGAATATACTGCAATACCTTCGCCATTAAGGAGCATTAATACTACCTATTTTCGTTATTTCTGCAAACATTTGCTGAATTAAAATTGGATCTGGTTTTTCCGGTATCAATTTTAATGTTTCATAGATATATTTCCC
>JBAQLI010000239.1:0-2092 GCA_049301735.1 Candidatus Methanoperedens sp. | reverse complement strand
ATGTTATATATACATTTAAAGGATATAAATGCTTCGATGCATAATGTTTATTGGAAAATATTATAGAACATGGGGTAATAACATTAATTAAAATATGGCGAAGTTAAGGACTATTCCGACAATCTCAAAACAAGTAGTAAAATGTTAGTATGATGCCGAACAATCAGTTACCTTTACATATGTTGAGGCTATATTACCAAGAATCATGAGGTACAATTGAATAAACGGATAAATAGCAATGAACAGCCCGAGGTATTTTCCAGAGTTCGCATTCCGCAAAAAAGCGCAAACGAAATTATGGGGACTGTTGAAAGTCTTTTGGGAGCAAATAAACTGCGTGTAAGGTGCATGGATGGCTTGGTGAGGCTCACCCGCATTCCAGGCAAAATGAAAAAAAGGATGTGGATCCGCGAGGGAGATGTAATTATTATCGTTCCATGGTCTTTTCAGAATGAAAAAGCTGATATAATATGGAAATACAGTCCTCCTCAGGTCAACTGGCTTGAACGCAAGGGTTTTTTGAAAAGCTAGGAATATTAAAATTACCGACTTTTGTTACTGTATCAGAGATTTGCTGAAATTTCAGTTATCTCTTTTATTTCTTTGAACATAACTTGATTGATTAAGCAAACTTGAAGCTTTTGTAATATCTTCCATAATAGTAGTTTGTGTATACATCATTTGAACTCGAAATAATATCATCATTCTATGATGATTATGACATTGTCATATCGATACTTTTATATATCTTTGCGTCAGACAATGTGTCAGACAAATGTCATACAAGTGGCGTACAAAAGGCGTACACCTGTATGCGCTTTGATGAACTCGTCTAAAATTATGAAAAATCTCAGGGTTCATCAAACCTCCCACAGGGAGTAACCAAAATATGCAAAGAGTAACACTAAGGCTCCCGGAACAGCAATTAAAAATGATCGACATGTTAGTTGAGTTTGGTGAATTTCCGTCCGCTAGCGAAGCAATCAGGACGGCTATAAGAGATCTAATCGATCAAAGAAGTGAAAAATTGGTTGGCAGGATGCAATTGTTCGATAAAGCAAAAGAGCAGTCAAAGAATGCAGAGTCATTCTTGCTCTTAAAAGAAGAACAAGAGAAGGAATACAAAAAAATCATCTGAGGGGATGAATATGGAATCATTTGTACAGGACGCATTAAAATTCAAAGAAAAGGAAACAAATTTCAAGCAGACAGCATGCGGCTCGTCTGAAGAGATGGATGAATTTGGAACACCAAAGATCGTAGTAGTCGGATGCGGTGGGGGCGGTAATAATACAGTAAATCGTCTTTATAATATCGGCGTTGCAGGCGCAGATACTATCGCAATAAACACAGATAAGATCCACCTGGACATAATCCAGGCAGATAAAAAGATCCTGATCGGCAAATCAATAACAAGGGGATTGGGCGCAGGCGGGTTCCCGGAAGTTGGAAGAAGAGCCGCGGAACTTGCAAGGGGAACACTTGAGGATGTACTTAAGGATGCAAACCTTGTATTCGTCACAGCAGGAATGGGTGGAGGAACAGGAACAGGCGTTGCACCGGTAGTTGCACAGGTAGCAAAAGACCAGGGCGCAATTGTAATTGGAATGGTCACAAGCCCGTTCAAGGTAGAGCGCTCAAGGATGTTCAAGGCTGAGGAAGGTCTGGATGAACTGAGAAAAGCAGCAGACACCGTAATAGTCCTTGATAACAACAGACTGCTTGATTATGTCCCGAATCTCCCGATAGACCAGGCATTTTCAGTAATGGACCAGTTGATATCTGAGACCGTGAAAGGTATTACAGAAACAATCACCCAGCCATCATTGATAAACCTTGACTACGCAGATGTCAGGGCTATAATGAAGGGCGGAGGACTTGCAGTAATGCTTGTCGGTGAGGCAAAGGGACAGGATAAGGCAAAGGAAGTTGTAAGAGCTGCCTTGAACCACCCGCTGCTTGATGTGGACACAAAGGGCGCCACTGGATGCCTGCTCCACATAACCGGTGGAACTGATATGTCACTCCACGAGGCAGAACAGATCGCTTCATCCCTTACTTATGAACTTGACTCCCATGCAAACGTTATCTG
>JBAQLI010000238.1:0-23541 GCA_049301735.1 Candidatus Methanoperedens sp. | reverse complement strand
CGGCGATACTATGACATATACGCCAGATTCAAGCCTTGCTTCTAGCACAACATATACTGTTAACGTTGGAACAGGTGCCATGGATTTAGCAGGAAACAGCTTGCAATCGCTCTATAGTTGGCAGTTTACAACCGCATCGGCCCCCGACACAACTTCGCCGATTATAACCATATATTCTCCTCAGAATACACTTTATATTACGACTGGCGTTCCTTTGAATGTATCAGCTAATGAGGTAATTTTAACCTGGCTATATAGTTTAAACGGAGCGCCAAATATAACATTCACGCCCAATACTACAATAACAGCTTTAGAGGGAACGAATAATCTAATCGTATATGCCACCGACACAGCAGGCAACTGGAATTCCAGTACGGTCACTTTCTCAGTTTCATTAACCGGTATTATAAACGGCATTGTCACGAATGCTTCTTCTGGACTGGGGCTGAGCGGAGCAATAGTTAAGCTCACCCTGTATCCCCAGTATAATGCCACCACGCTACCAGATGGAAACTATACAATATCCAATGTCCCGAATGGCCTGTATGATATTGTAGCTGAAGCAGCGGGTTATACAAAGAATTCAAGCACAGTTAATGTGGCAGGCAGCCCGGTTGTAAAGGATTTCTCTTTAGCGGTGGGAAGCATAACAGGTGATTATCGATATTATAGTCTGATAGATAATGAGATAACCGCTAATAAGGTCTCATCTTCATCTGATGTCGGAAAAAGCTTCACTATACCTCAATATGGAAATGGCGTTTCATGGAATACAGATATTTATGTAACCGATGTTTCGGGTCTTGGTGCGACTTTGACACTGGATTATTTTAGAGTAGACGGAACTCTGGCAGTAACTGAAACTCCCAGCGTACCTGCATATGGAACCTACAGGTTGAGATCTACAGACGGAACCAATGGCAGGCCCACAATAGGCAAGCTTGTGATCACTTCTACTAATGATATGGTAGGAGAGTTTGTTATATCCTCTACGTCCAATTCAGACATAATTTCAAGCAAGTTGTATAATGCAGCTGACTATGCGACCAGTTTATCGATACCCCAGTATGGAGATAATACAGCATGGGATACGTATATTGCGATCTCCGATGTCTCAGGTCTTGGAGCAAATCTGACCCTGAGATTCTATAGACCTGATGGTACTCTTGCGGTAACAGAAACAAAGACAGTCCTCCCAAATGGATTGTATAAGGAACTCCCTATTTCCGATGGTAAGAACGGCAGGCCGAAAATGGGCAGGCTTGAGATTGAATCTGATCATTTGATAACTGGAGAATACAGGATTTACAGTCTTGGTAACGGAGGCATATTATCGAATAAACTCTACAAACCATCTGATAAAAAAACCAGTTTTACAGTTCCTCAATATGGTAATCATTTAACATGGGATACATATCTTGCTATTTCAGATGCCTCAGGACTTGGAGCAAATCTTACAATAAGGTATTATTATCCTAATGGTACTCTTGCTGTAACAGAAACTCGAACAGTCCCTGCAAATGGCCTGTATAAAGATATTGCTATCTCAGATGGCACAAATGGCAGACCTACTATTGGCAAACTTGAGATCATATCTGATAATATCGTGTTCGGTGAATTGAGGATATATTCCCTGAGCACAAGAGGTATAATGTCCAACAGCCTGTACAACCAGCCCGATATCTCAAGCAAGGTCGTAGTACCATACTACGGCAACAATGTTGGCCTGGGTACAAAAGTAAATCTTGCAGATGTCAGCGGCCTTGGTTTGAATGTGCAGGTGGATTATCGTAACTTGAATGGCGCTCTTGCCAGGACTGAATATCTGACAATACCGGCGGATGGTCTCGAAGCGTATGTAGTCTCTGATGGAAGCAATGGCAAGCCGACGGAAGGGAATATGTTTATATCAATGTTACCGTGATATAGGCATTTACCGCAGATGAGCGCAGATATTCAGCCATTATATTTGCGTTTATCTTCATTTTTCCGGCCAAAGTTAGAGCAAATTATATAAACTATACCACATAAGATATATCCCATGCGGTCTATTATTCAATCAATATATCCTGAGAAAGAACGGAAACTTTTTACAGATCGAGAAATCGAGCTTGCTATTCTTGAAAAAAATACCGTGCGAATATTGGAAGGATCTGGCGAGAATATTTGTTTCATAGGACTTCGAAGGGTGGGAAAGAGCCTTACCCTCAAACAGTTTATTTCAAATCTGGATAGCGATCAGGTTTTTGCAGTTTATATGGACTTTGAACGTCTCGACACGACGCCGGAATTTTTTGCCGTCCAATATGCAGGTCAAATCCTTCGGTGGTTCATGAATGATGAGAATCTTTCCCCTTATCTCGATATTGCCACTCTTGTAAAGAAAACTGCTGATATTGAAAGTAAAGTTGCAAGAGATACTATATATGCGTTTTTTGATGAACTTAATAAAGCAAGGCCCAATCAGCGCCTCATGCTCGAACTGGCATTTGATTTCCCTGAAAAATTTGCAAAAGAGCAAAATATCAACATAGTGCTATTTCTGGATGAATTCCAGAGACTGAAAGAGATCGATAATTTTCCACAAATCCGGGATATACTCGGATTGTTCAGGTCAGTCTTGCAGACGCAGTCAAAAACCCACTATGTAGTTGCCGGATCTGCAATACGAATGCTTGAGCGGATATTCCAGGAAGCAGATTCTCCATTGTTTGCCCAGTTCAGGGTTGAAAGGGTGTCATTTTTTGAAAAAAAGGCAAGTTTTGAGCTTGCTTCCAAAATAACTGGTTCACAAAATCCCGGTGTTCTGGGAATGATCTATCAATTATCATCCGGACATCCATATTATATTTATTCGGTCTGCCAGCGTATGAATGAAATTGGTGAGATAAATGTAAATGGTGCGCGAAAAGCATTTGCTCTTGAGGCGCTGCTTCGAAATGGGAGTATAAATCTCATGTGCAAGTATGTTTTTGAGAGCAGCATGTCCAGAGTCCGCGGTGAGGCGCTTTTAAAGACAATAATCCGGGTTCTTGCTAAAGAAGATGGAAGGAAAATCTCTGAAATTTCGCGAGCTATCAAGAGAAAAGAAGGAGCTACAAGGAACATGCTTGAGCGCCTTTGTGATATAGACCTCATCGTAAAGGAAGATAAACTCTATTATTTCAGGGATCCGGTTTTACGCTACTGGATAATGAATGTGTATGAAGGAGTGGAGTTTGATGCGCTGCCTGGGAAAAAGGTGTTGGAAGACATGGTCAGAGATATCGAAGAAAAGTTCGAAAAAACATCGACTGAACTTGGTATTGCGAAAGAATATGAATTGAAGTATATGCTTGAAAAATCTCTTGAAATGCACCTTGATAAGTATTTGAAAGATAAAATCGAGTTTGACCTTGTGGGTATAAAGGAGAATGTGATCTACATCTTTGAAATAAAATGGCGCATCAAACAAACAGGGTATAAAGATATTGAAAAGTTTCTGGCTAATGTCAAAAAATCAGAATTTGCTGCAAAACCAAAAAGACTTATATTTATTAGCAGGCGTGGATTTACAGAGCAAGCGGTGGAATACGCTAATGAAGAAAATATAGTTCTTGTTAAGGAAAGAGATATTCCAGAGATAAGGCGAATCGTTACCTGAATGGCGTTCTTGCCTGGACAGAATATCTGGGCAATAGAGACGGAAGAACAGGGCTGCTTTTCATGATGTTGTCGACAACGATTGTTTTTTTGCAGGTGGTCTATGCAATATGTCAAATGCTTTTTGTCCAGGAAATACCTTTCAAAAACCGTCTCAGCAATAAATGGAAAAAGAAACTGTAGCTTATCGCCTATATTTTTATTCTGAAATCCTCCGACTCCAGACTCAAATTCGGATTATAATAAGGATCTCCTTTATCGATCACTCTTCCCCATTTTTCTCTCATAGTATCCGACTCTTTTAAAAATCTCACCTGTTTCTCCGGCGTATCTTCATAGCCTCTGCTCAACGATTCATGGTGATAGAGGACTGCATAAGGAGTATAAACTATAAGATATCCTTTATCCCTGACCTTCAGGCAAATATCAACATCATTAAAGGCAACTGCAAATTTCTCATCGAATCCCCCGATCTCATTAAAAGTATTTTTCCTGATCATAACACAGGCAGCTGTTACAGCACTCAGGTTTTGTATTATATGCGGCCTTCCATAATATCCCGGCGCTGCATCAAGAATGTGCTTGTGTGAATGACCGGCAACGCCTGCCTGACCTGGAATTCCAGTTATTCCCAGGATGAGTCCTGCATGCTGTATTGTATTATCCGGATACAGGAGCTTGCATCCAACGGCGCCAACTTCCCTTCGCTGTGCGTGCTCAAGCATGGCAAAGAGCCATTCATCGCTTATAACTTCGGTATCGTTATTTAAAAATAGAAGGTAATCTCCATTTGAATTCCGGGCAGCAAAATTATTGATGGCTGAAAAGTTAAAAAGTTTATCGTATTTTAATACTGTTATGTCTGGAGATTTGCTGATCTCTTCAAGATATTTAAAAGTGCGATCCTCAGTGCTATTATTGTTTATAACAATTATCTCATAATTTTTATAGCTTGTTTTTTTCTTTATACTATCTATACATTTTTTGAGTATATCGGCGCTATCTTTTGTAGGTATGATTATGCTGACTCTCGGATCATTCATTATTTCTCTTTTGATCCTGAAAAAACCCGGAAATTTACCTGATAATACATTTCCACAAATATTTCTTCTCTTTAAGGCATCTTCTAATGCTTTCCTGGCATTAGTATCAGCATAACCTTTAGCATCGTATCTAACAGAAGTCGAGCCTGGGATATTCCTCCAGTGATAGAGAATTTTAGGAATATGATAGATCTTATCGGTTTTTTCCGTAAGTCTAAGCACAAGATCATAATCCTGGCTCCCTTCGTATCCTTTTCTGAAACCTCCTATTTCCTCAATGAGCTTTTTTCTATAGACTCCGAGGTGACAGGTGTACATGTTTGATAAAAATAGATCCGGTGACCAGTCGGGTTTAAAATAAGGATCAATATGTCCGCCCTTTACGATAATGTGGTCTTCATCGCTATAGATCATATCCGCTTCCGGGTGTTCCTGAAGTAGTTTTAAAACTTCGAAGAGAGCGTCAAGTGGAAGTTCATCGTCATGATCCAGCAATCCTATGAATTCTCCTGTTGCCATCGACAACCCTTCATTTGATGCCCCTGATATTCCCTGGTTTTTTCCCAGGTATATTACCTTGATCCGCTGATCCAACTTTGCGTATTTTTCTAATGTTTTCTTGATATGAACTTTTGTGGATGCATCATCGATAAGGCATAATTCCCAGTTTTCATAAACCTGATCGATTACTGAGTTTATCGCTTTTTCAAGCCAGATGTTCTCTATGTTATATACAGGAGTGATTATACTGATCTTTGGGGTGTATTTGAAAGACTTTATTTCAGCTTTCATGTTTTTCAGGGCAGATTCGGTTATTTGATACTGTTTCAGATAGATGCTATAAACAGTCCTCAAGTTTCTTGTATACTTTAAATGCTGAATAACCTGCCGAAATAGAGAGTGTGGTCCCTCATTTTTTAATATTCTATAACTTGTTGATAATAATTGAACGAATGACATGGTAACCTTATTTTATTTTCAATATTGCAAGCACAAGTTTCTCATAAATCTGCATTCATCTTTTTCTCATCACTATGAGTGCCTGTGGAAGAAACAATGGATCATCATTAAAGTCCAATAGTTCTAGAATCCTACCCCACACCTGCTCAACATATGCGCGAGGAATCAGAGTTTCACCATAGAATGAGCCAGGCAAGTATTCTCCACCGCCTGTTGGCGCATGAAGGAACTCTCCGCGGTCATAGACCTCAAGGGCCTCATCTCGGTCAATGAATATTTGGCTCAACGTTTCCTCCCATGTATTCGCTGGGTGTCCTTTTTGTCGGATTTCTTCACAATAGTCTATGAACCGACGCCCCTGGGTGGTCACAAGCAGCAGACCGCCGGGTTTAAGCAACTGCGCTAGCTCCTGAATCCATGCTAGAGAAACCTCCTCGTTGAGGTGTGAAAATACAGAGTATGCATAGATAATGTCGAAAGATGCCTTTGGAAGGGTGGTTGGCGGAGTAGGCTTCACGAGTTCAAAATGCCCGGTACGAAAATGTTTGTGGCACTGTGAGATCATATCCAATCCAACATCTACGCCCCATACATCCTCTCCAGGAAGATCCCTGAGGAAGAATCGTGTCATCCGTCCCCACCCACATCCGAAATCAAGGATTTTGGATCCTTTATTCAGGATAATTCCATAACTATCGGCGTAGATTTTAACGATCTTCCAGAAATTGAACGCCTCTTGAAGCGTTAATATACCGGCCGATCCTCCAGTCCGTGCTTGAAAATCCGGTTCAGGGAAGCCTGGCAAGGCTAATCCTCGTATGATGGGCTCCTTTATGCTGCGAACAATCACATCGAGCCAAGCCTTATCGTTGAAGTTTCCAAAAACGGAACAAAGCTCCGTATGTACTGTCACTAGCTGCATGTTTTGTTCATCGGTGGTTCCAAATATAAATCTCCAGAATTTCTTAACTATTACATTTCCTCCAGAATTTACTTTTAAGTGAACTTTACTTCAAAGGACTATAAAAAACCTTCATTGGGTCGACATTCTTATATCGTAATAACATATTTAAATGAATCGTGGATGTCATGAAAAAGACAATTGGATAATAGATATATTTTTATCATTCCAAAAATCTTCGGATATATAAAAAGAGGCTTTAATAAAAATGAATACAGAAGCAAAAAATTTTTTATTAAATTTAATTAAAATCAAAAAAATAAAATTAGGAGATTGCCCGATTTGTGAAAAAAAGACAATTTTTTGGGCATCGAATGATTGGCTTCGGGATTACTATTTATGTGTTTTTTGTAATTCAATACCAAGGTATAGAGCTATTATAAAATATATTAAATTATACTTTCCAAATCATAAGAATTTGTTGATTCATGAATCATCTCCATTTGGAGCTGCTTCAGAGTATCTAATTAGAAATTGTAAGGATTATTCTTCAAGCCATTACTTTCCAGAAGTTCCTGGTGGACAGATGAAGGATGGATTCCAATGTGAAAATTTAGAGGCACTTACTTTTCCTGATGAATCATTTGATCTTTTTATGACTCAAGATGTCTTTGAACATATATTTAATCCAGACCTTGCATTAAATGAAATAAGTCGAGTATTAAAGCCAGGAGGTGCTCATATTTTTACTGTACCATATTATCCCGATCTCAAGAGTTCACCAAGGGCAATTGAGAAAGCTGGTAAAATAATTCACTTAAAAGAGCCAATATATCATGGTAATCCTATCAGTAGTAAAGGTTCCCTTGTTACCTATGACTGGGGATATGACTTTGTGGACCATATTTATGAAACGACAAAAATGACGACTACGATTTTATATACTTTTGATCCCAAAAAAGGCATCGAAGGTGAGTTTATTGAAGTCTTTATAAGCAGAAAGAAACAATAATATTATTCTTTCATTTAGTAATATAATTTATATTAACAAAATTAATATATTAACAATAAATAAAAATCCGATAGTAGACATTAATGCATATAACCTACTTTCCGCACATCTCCTATTCAGAGAGTTCAATTTGTGGAATATCATGAGGGCTATTGATTGCGATTTTCATATAACAAAATAAAATTATGATATATACCCCACATTCCGTACCCTTTACTTTTATAAATTTTAATTTAAGTATATGGCCGTAGCATTTTGATTTCAAATTTTTATATTATCTATACTTAAATAAAATAGTAATCAGAAAATGTGAAAAACGGGTACTTTTTCACATTATTCTATAAACATATATACAATGTTAAATTTTAAAACCAGGTGCAGTAAAATTATTCTCCACTTCCTAAAAAGGGTACGGAATATGGGATATACAATCGATTATATGCTTAATTATTTAATACAGTGGAAACCTAACAATTATGTAACCTGTAAAAATCGCTGTGTAGAAAGATTGTAAAAAAATGACAAAAATAACGGAAAGATATGCGGAATATAGGGTACATTCCCTCATTAAATAGATAATCTACTTTTAAAAAAGAGCTTCTCTAATCCATTTTCTAAACTAACTTCTGGATTCCAATTCAAAATCTTTTGGGCTTTACCAATATCTGCAATGAAACATTCAACCTCTGCTTTTCTTTTTTCTTTGGTGATTATCTTTCCTTTTTTTTCTGAAATTCTGAAGATGTTTTGAGCCAAATCAATCAAGGTTGTTCCTTTGCCACTTCCAACATTCAATATAATATTTTCATTGGTTTCAAGGATTTTTAAAAAAGCTTCAATAACATCGCTAATATAAATAAAATCTATAATTTGTTCTCCACCATAAACAATTAAATCATTATTATTCAAACAATTTTTTATAAAAATCGGTATAACTCTATCGAAATCTCTATCACCATATATATTAGCCAGCCTTAAGATGGAATATTTTAAATCATAACATTTTGAATAGGATTCGATTATTTTTTCTCCGGCAATTTTCGAAGTACCGTATGGATTCTCAGGATTCAAGGGATGATGTTCATCCACTGGGATATATTTTGCAGTTCCATAGACCTCTCTTGAAGAACTGAAAATAAGTTTTCTTCCTGATCTTGCACAAATTCTTGCCATAATTTCCGTCCCTTCAATGTTTGATTTGAAACAAAGCTCTGGATTCTCTATTGACGGCATGACCCTTGAAAGAGCAGCGAGATGAAATATTATATCTGATCTCTTAACCAATTCTTCCATTAACTCAAAATTAAGGATATTACCTCTAATAAATTCTATTTTATTAATTATATTCTTGAGATTTTCACTCCTTCCCCTGCTCATATCATCAACAATTATAATATCATATCCTTTTCTAATTAGGGCTTCCGCCAAATGGCTTCCTATGAATCCTGCTCCTCCTGTAATCAAAACTTTATTTATCATGAACACCTGCTGACTAGATGTTTTTTATATGAACAATCAAAAATTATTCTATGTAGAGTATTAATAGAGTAAGTTAATTTGTTACTTCTAAGAATCTCTTTAATAAATAGCTTGCGTACTTTACGAACAGGAATCTACAGTAAGTAATCTCTCACATGACTTCGATAATTTAATGCCTTCTTAAGTGTTACATCATTAATATCAAAGCATTCTTTGATATATTCCTGCATTCTTACGATTTCTTCAAAATGCCTCTCTGCATTTTCAGACAATGTAACGCCCCTATCATGTCGTCGATGGCAGTTCAAGGATATTGGATTAAAGCTGATCTTCCCATTCTGCAGGAGCCACACATAAAAGAACCAATCCCCAGCAACCTTGAACTGAACTAATTCGTCCAATATTTCTGAAATATCATATTTTTTAAAAACAACTGCTGATACATTTGGTATCGTATTCTTAACAGCCAGGGTATCACAAATCTCCCTAATACCTTCCCTTGAATACTTTTGCTCCCATTTATTTTTATCTATATCATTTGTGTATTTCAAATAATTATTATCTATGAGATCTCCCTTCTGATCAATTTGTTTGGACTGAGTATAACTTAATACTACGCTGTCATCATGAAAACCAGTCATTACTTCTTTTAAAAAAGTTCGTTCACTTAGATCATCCGCTTCAGCTATCCAGACATAATCTCCATGAGCTATTGCTATCCCTTTTGCCCATTGCCTTGATACAGAGCCAGAATTAACTTCATTTGTGATTATTTTTATAGGGATTGCACAATTTTTGGCAAAATTCTTTGCAACCTCGATACTGTTATCTGAAGAACAATCATCAAGAAATATAATTTCATAGATAGGATACATTTGATTAATAATACTTTGGAATCTTCCTTCCAAATAGCGTTCATAATTATAATTGGGGATTACAACACTGACTTTCTTGTATTCATGCCCAAGTAATGACAGCAGGCGATACACATAATCTACAAAATTATATTTTTTATCAATCAATTTGGATGCATTTTTCCCCAGACTATCACGGAGTGTCGGATCATTCAGAAGGTATATCACTGCCTTTGTCATCTCATTGACATCAAGGTAAGGCACAAGAATGCCGGTGTTTTCAGTTATGATATCATTAAATCCACCTGCATCCTGAAAACCAATAACTGGCACTCCTACATCCATCGCCTCAAGAATAGTCGATGGGAATGGATCCTCCCGTGAAGTCATTAGATACAGGTCTGCACCCGCATAAAATAGCTGAATGTCTTTTTGAAGACCAACAAAATGAATGTTATTCTCAATCTCCGATCTTTTAATATCAGAGACAATATCTTTCATATAATTTTCATCCCATTGTCCTGCCCAGATAAAATGTGCAGAGTTATCGGTTCGAACAACATCCTTTGCGATCTGAACAAAGATATCAACTCCCTTTCTGAAGTATGCATATCCAACACCTAAAATGATTTTAGAGTTATGTGGAATTGAAAGCAAATTTCTAAGAGCAATTTTTGCTTCTTCATTTTTATCCTTAAAATTATTTCGTAAATATAGACCCTGTGATGCAATGACACATTTTTTCTTATCCAATTTGACTGGGCCAGCAAATTTTGATTTCACATACTCTGAAGGGAAAACAATTACATCAGCATGCTGAGCTACAATATGTACATTTTTTTCCATCTTATACTGCTTTATGACACCGGGTAGTTCGTGAATCAATGACAATGTCTGTATATTATGTTTATGAAATGGTTCGATAATATCTCCAGCTACTATGGTATTACAGATAGCGATATCTGCGCCTTTATTATGAAGTGTGAGAATCAGCTCTTCCAATCTTTCTGAAGAAGGATAATCCATCTCTAAATTGTAAATAGTTGAATATTTTTTGAATTCACTCTCCAGATCACCACCAGACTTTAGGATTAGAAAGATATCATAATGAAATAATTCTTTCAACATTTTTATAATGTTTAAAGAAATCAATTGCGCTCCTGCGTAGAAAGCATCATGGGAGACAAAAATCAATTTTCCATCCTCCCATTTTTCATGCCTATAATCCAGAATTACCTTAGATGTTGCTTGAAGGTATCCATAACCATATTTCAAATCAGGTTCCAGATATGCCCCTTCAGCCCATTCATTCCATGCATTGATGAACACGATTCTTTTTCCCTTTTCATGTTCATTTGTGGTAAATTTTACTATTTTTGATAACCACTTTTTGTATATTTCTGGATTGGAGCCTAAAAAAACTGATGCATTATTTGGTCTTCTTGGAGTATTATCCCATCCTGGAAATACAGTTTTAAATAATTTATATGGAACATTTTCTAATGAAGTTTTATACTTTATATAATCTTCAATATCGTATATATTTCCAGAAAATTCTTTATTAAGAAATTTAATTTTATTATTTATATTCCCGCAATTATTGTTGTGAGGTGGAAATTCTACTGCAGCATCGAATCCGTAGGGTCGAGGATCAGTAAAATTAAAACTTTGTGCAGCTATGAGGTAAATTTCCCCTATACCTCGTTGTGCGCAATATTCTCTCCATCTTTGTGCTGTTATCTTTGGATCAGGTAAAAGCGTTAATCGATATACGATTAATACTGGTTTTCCATCAATCCTGATATACCGTGGATCTCTGAATATTGGTTCCAAATCTTTGATAAATGCAATATCATTCTCAAGTGAATGTGCTTGGTCAATCAATATCTCATTTTCTAATCCATCCCATCTTCGTGTCCAATTTTCATTTGCCCAACAAACACAGAATTTGAAATTCAATTCATGCTGGCTTAGAAATTGATTTAATGGTTTTTCTAATAATCTCTTTCCATTGAACCAATAATAGTGAAAACAAAATCCATAGATACCATATTGCTTGGCAAGTTCGATTTGGCGCCTCAATACTTCAGGTACTCTTAAATCATAAAAACCTAATTCATCCGGTAATTTTGGTTGATAATGGCCATTAAATTGTGGCACAGCTTTCGCAACATTTCGCCAATCAGTAAAACCTTTACCCCAAAACCTATCATTTTCAGGAATAGGATGATATTGAGGTAAATAAAATGCAATCAATTTTATGTCATCTTCTGTCAAATTTACATGTTTTTCTGATAATGATACATATTCCGGCGATTTCTGGCTAGCTCTTTTGAATAAATCCAAAATATATTTTTTTTGTTCTATATATTCATTAGTTTTAATTTTTTTAATGATTATTCTTGACTTATTGATCCCTAGTTCATACAACTCCCTTCTCCTTGTTCTTTGCGGCAATAATCTTTCTATTAATTTTTGATATTTCATTCAAATCCTTTTTCTCAATTAGTGATATTAAATATAATAATTTTATAATTCAAAATTGCTTTAATTTTTGTATTTGCCTATTGTTTAAATTTAATGATTATTTTTTCTACTACTTAATTCTTAATTTTTTTAACCTTTTAATTCCGTTATTATATAACTTTCTTCTCCCTGTACCCTGCGGTAATAACCTTTCTATTATCCTTTGATATTTTATCACCATCTGCCATGTAATACTATAATTTATCTCCAGAAGCATATTGTTAAGGTCATTAATCTGAGTCTCCTTATTTTGTATGCTGTTATTCAATTCAATGATCTGAGCATCCTTTGCTTGCAATAATTTGGCCATGTCAGTGATATGAATATCTCTGACCTGCAAAGCATTTGTGAGAGTAATTTCACTTCCCATATGATAAAAAAATTTAGAATTTGTTACTTTATCCTGTTCTGGTACTTTCAGAAAAGACGATAATTCCCCCGTTACTTTCCCCCCCACAGCAATTACACCCAGGCCATGTCCATATTTAAATTCAAAACTAGAAAATTTTTCTTTAAGCTCTTCACATAAGCGCCAAACCCCAAAATCATTTTCTCGCTCATTTGTATCGTGAAGTAGAATAACGCCACTCTTGCTCACCTTTGGCAGCCAGTTCTCAAAATCATGTTTAACCGCATTGTAAGTATGCAAACCATCGATATGGAGCAAATCAATGCTACCATCTGAAAAATTATCCAGGGCCTGATCAAACCGACTCTGGATCAATCGTGAAAATCTTCCGTATAATGGATCATGATATGCCCTCAGTTCTTTCAATATATCCTGGCCGTAAAATCCTGCGTGTTCATCGCCCTCCCAAGTGTCTATGGCATAGCACGCTGTATCCAATCCAAGGGTGTCAACAGCCTGGCAAAAAGCGCAGTATGAGTCTCCCTTATGTGTTCCCAATTCGACGATTACTTTTGGCTTGAGCATCTGGACAATAGTAAAGGCGAAAGGAATATGTTCATGCCAGGAAGTAACATCTGTAAGCCTTCGGGGTTTATCGAAACATGCAGGATAGTTCAGGGGATTGAATGACATATATCAGTTTATGTTTCTTCACGTTTCATATTCTTAAAGCAATATCGGAGAATAGGATTTAATGATTCCGGTTTTGTTTCATAATCCAGTAGTAATTTAACTATTCCTTTTGAAATTAAATTTTCGCTAAATAAAAGAGATCTTATCAGGATATTAGGATAACGTGGAATAAGGGCTATTAACGAATTTAAATATCGTTTATTTTCTATAGAATAATTGCAGCAATAAAGTCTATTACTTAATTTATAATTCCAGTTGAGTAGCGGAGAGTTGACAGGAGAATATATAGAAGAAGAGTCCTGATCAATAATGTCTATACTATTTAATGAAATATGTCCATCTTTTAAACCTTTTTCATATATTTCTGAACCAGGATAAAAAATCAGATTATAACCATTTAATATATATGGTTTAGGAATTTCTAATAACAAATTTATTGTTTCTATTATATTTTCTTTAGTTTCATATGGATTATTAAATATTATATCATATTTTGCCGTTATCTTATACTTATGAATAATTTTAGATAAATTGATCATATCTATATTTTCAGTATGTCTGCGATACAGTTCGCTAATTTCCTTACTTCCTGTTTGGATTCCAACTTGCACTAATGATAGTCCACAAGCTTTTAATAACCTTATTTTTTCCTCATTTAATTTCCCTGGGCTGGCCAGACAATAGAAAGGCAGATTTACTTTCTCTTTATACACCTTAGAAAATATTTCAAGTTCTTCTACATTCCTTGAAACAAGGTTATCGTCCCAGAAGTTAATAAAATTTATAGTTTTGAATTTATTTTTTATAGAAACTAATTCCGCTATGACATTATCAACAGATCTATATCTCAGATATTTACCCTTCTTGGCATACATTTTTCTTCGCTGGTTATTATAGCAATAACTGCACGAATGCGGGCATCCGCGGGAAGTCATTATGTCATATGCATTATTTAATTGAGTCTCTGTATATTCTACACACTCATTTTGCATTAAAATATATTTATCATTTAATTCATAATCAGAAAATGGATACCTGTCCAGATCCTCTTCAAGTGGTCTTATTTCATTTTTGATTATCATATTATTTCTTATCATCCAGAGATTCTGGATCGATGAATGATCTAAATTATTTTCCATCTTTTCGCATAGCTCTAATAATGCTTCCTCACCTTCCCCGATGCAGATAATATCAGCATATTCAAGGCTTTCCTCTGGTGATATACTTGGATGGGTGCCGCCCCAGATTACCGGTATTTTAAATTGTTCTTTTATTATTTCAGTGGCGATTTTTGCGTCAGGAAATTCATCAGTCATCAGGCTAACACCGATCATGTCCACATTTATTGATTTGATCAGTTCTATGAATTTTGAGGAATTTGATGGATTAAAACCATTTGTACAAAATAATAAATAGACCCGATGACCATTTTTCTTTAAATATGAAGATAGGATCCTCGTATTTAATGATATCAGATTAAAAGAAATTAAGAGAACATTCATTTTTTACCTTAATATTACGGGAGTGTACTTCTAAAATTAGAAAGCTTGTCGATAAGTTTGCTCATAAATCCTTTCTTTATTTGTTCCTCTCTATAGTTATAAATAATTTCTTTCTCACAGAGTTTATCGATATGAAATAGTATTATATTATTCTTATCAATTTTCTGTGGCTTAACATTTATTGTATTTTTATCGATACTGGCAATTTGTCCTTGAATTTCTGCATTAATTATCCTATTTTCAAAACTCTCATCGGACCCTTCTTTTACTAAATTTATTAACGATTTGCCCTGGAGTGAGAGGCCTTGCGTATCATATTCGATCATATCAAGTATGGTTGGCATCAGATCAATGTGACTTACATGGGTATCGACCACACTATTTTTATTTATATCGCCTTTATACTGTTCAGGAAATTTCATTATCAATGGTACATGAATTACATCTGGAGTTACCGTGTATCCATGAAAGAACCAGACGTCATTTTCTCCCATTGCATCTCCATGGTCAGCAGTGATTATCAGAAGACAGTCATCATAAATATTCAGTTTTTTAAGTTTTTTGATCACTTCTGCAATAGCATTATCAACATATTTTATACAGCCGTCATATTGGGAAATGTAGTACCTCGTATCAGTTTCTATTTTACCATCAATAGATATTATTGCACTCTTTGGAATTCCCCCGATCTCAATTTCCTTATCTAACCAACCATCCAATTTGGTTTCCAAATGTTTCGCTTTTCCATAATATTTATCTTTAACAAATTCTTTATTATATGGAGATGGAGGCTTGTACGGAATATGAACATCAAAATAATGCATCATGGCAAAAAGATTTTTGTCATGATTTTCATCCAGCCATGAAAAGAATTTTTCATTTGAATCCTGTGCATTTCTCCAGTCCGGGTCATCATATACATCAAATCCTGCATCCAGACCAATTTCCTTTCTCAAAGCCATTGAACCGATGAAGGCTGCAGTTGAATAACCTTCAGATTTTAATATCTCTGGCAATAATATATCTTTATCTTTATCAAATTTTGGAAATTTGTGATGATATCCTATTGAATGACTGCTTGGGTATAAGGAAGTTAATATCGATGTGAAAGACGGAACAGTATAAGATATGGCCGAGAAAGCCCATTTAAATAAAATATTTTCTTTTGCTATTTTGTCTATATTGGGGCTGGTATTTCTTTTATAGCCATAACATCCCAAATGATCAGCCCTTAAAGAATCTACTACAATTAAAATTATTTTTTTTGGTTTTTCCATTATAAATAACCCAGTTTTTTAAGTTTTTCTTTTATGATCTCTTCATCCTTTTGTTCTGGCATGTCTTTTATCTTGGCGCATGGCTTAAAATCTATTACTTCATAGCCTTTATCATATAATGAGCAATAAGGAAGGTTGTATTTCTTTATATAATTCCATATATCTTCTTTAGAAAATGTCGATATCGGATTAACGAAAGAGCCGTCCATACTCTCCAAATCCGTGAATAGAAGATCAATATTATGTTTCTTGGCTGCATTTTTTATAACCTCAGCTCTTAATTGGAAGGAACGCTGTACATCATCTACATTGATCTTATTGACCTCTTTAATAAGGTCAAATCTCCATAATTTTCTCATTTTTTCTACAAATCTATGGATCTCCTCAAATTCTAAAGAAGTATCAACAAATAATACAGGAGTTTTTTGTATTTCCCTTACCATGTGTAATATTATTAGAGAATAATTATCCCCATCAAATAATACAAAGGGATTCTTAGCTTTTTTAATATTATCAATGATAATATTTTTTGCTAATTTTTCTTTTTCTTCCAATGTTTCTGCTTTTAATACATTCATGTTTCCAGCTTCCACTTATGGTCCATAGAAATTATTCCTGCGCCATCAGATTTCTTGCTTCTGACAACAAACTTATGTCGGTTAAGGTGGTAATCGTAATGAGGACCACCCCAGGAAGATACCAGACCAATATTTGCAAAATATGTTCCTTCTAATAATGGCAAACTCTTAATTAAGTATTCAAATTCCCCATCTTTATCAATTTCACCGCTTTTTATCTCCTCTCTTCCCGTATTCATTCCATGGATCATCACCCCATCATCCCTGAATATCTGTATTTGAAAAAGAGGATCAATTACTTTTTTATGCAGCTTATATTTGACTTTTATAATTAATTCATCTCCGCAATTAAAAGAATATGTCTCCTTTCTATTCATATCAAATAATTTTACCTCTTTGATCTCCATCTCATGAATTTTATTATCTCCACTCTGTATTTTATCCTTATCTCCTAAAAGCTCTTTTTCTTTCTTTTCCTGTACAAATCTTCGATAATCGTCAATTACCTTCTCAGTAGTTCCTTTTGATATCAACTTTCCATTAATTAACAAAACCGATTCTTTGCATATTTTCGTTATCAGGTCAAGAGAATGAGAAACAAGTACGATCGTTTTGCCATCTCTTTTAAATTCATTGAACTTTTCCATACATTTCTTCTGGAAAGCTTCATCCCCGACAGACAGAACTTCATCAATTAAAAGTACCTCAGGATCAGTTGCCATCGCTGTCGCAAAAGCTAGACGGGCGTACATCCCGCTTGAAAAGTTCTTGAGCTTCATATTCCGGAATTTCGAAAGCTCAGCAAAATCAAATATTTCCTCGAACTTATCCTCCATCTCCTTTTTACCCATCCCCATGACAGCGCCGTAGAGCCGTACATTGTCCTCGGCTGTAAGCTCAGGCTGGAACCCAACGCCTAATTCTAAAAACGGCGCTATCCTGCCCTTCACATTCACTGATCCTAAATCCGATATGAGCACGCCTGCGATAACCTTTAGAAGAGTGCTCTTCCCGCTTCCGTTTTCCCCTATTATGGCCAGTGTCTCGCCTTTTTTGACCCTGAAACTTACATCTTTCAGAGCCCAGAACTCTTCATATGTTGAGGAGTTTCCTTTTATAGTATCTGCGATGTGTTCGAAGAGCTTTGTTTTCCTCTCGTGGGGGATGCGAAAGTGCTTGGAGACGTTTTGGACTATGATGGCGTCTTCGGAGGGTTGTTTGGAGGTTTGGAGATCGAACATATTATTCTAAACTAAAGAATGATCTTTATAGAACACGGATCGTGCGGATGACACCGATATGCACGGATGAAAATCCCTTTTATCTGTGTCATCCGTGTTCTATTCAACAGATAATTTAAACAACGAACCTGTACGAACTGAAACGAACTCATGGGGTCGGAGTTCGTTCGTATTCGTTTTTGTTCGTTGTTAATTTCACTATTAATTCTCATTTTTACTGTTATTCCTATCCTATAGCATTTGTTATTCGATTTAAATGTATATATTTAACCTCAAAAGCTAATAATTCTAATGCATTTAATCTGCACTTTTTGTGTTTTTTCAGGGCATCCACAAATTCAGGAAATCTACCTTTTCGAAATCATAGTCATTTGTTGCCATATATTCAATATGCTGGAGCTTGCAAGATGAGATATGGATTGCATCTGAAGATAATAAATTATATCGTGTCATATTTTCTTCCACCATACAGATTTCAATATCATGTATCAAATGAAGGTTTTTCATTGAAAGAATAGCTGTAACCTTACTCATATCGACTTCGGAGATTATTTCTTGATTTGATTTAATAAATCTTGTGAAATCAACAGGCTTTATGTTATATTTATCACAGATTTTTACACGAATAAAATTATGATACACTTCTGAAACAACAATGTCATTAATATAACCAGTATATATCCCGGACTCGATTTTTATCAGAAAATCCTTCACAGAATCTCTATATCTCTTGTGTCCCAAAAGGTGGTAAGTAAAAATATTGCTATCTATAAAAATATGTGACTCTGCTGGTATTACATTTAATTTCAAATTATTCACCGGATTCTGTCAATTCAATGGAACTATCTATTAATTCTTCATCCATTTCGTTTCCAGCCGTTTTCTCGACAACAGATTCCTCTTTTTTTTTAAGTATTACAAATAGTTCTTCATTTTCAGATAAACCAAGATTTATCGGACTATCTATCAATTCAAGATTTCTTCCATGAACCCTTGCAGATGCAATAATAGCTGTCATTAAATTCTCTCTTAAATATAATCCTTTACATGGTATTTATGTTTACCTATTTTTAATAAGACGATGGTTGCATAGGATTCCGCGAAGCGCCGAAAATTAATTCAGTAATATTTATATTATATTTAGGCTTGAAAACACAGCGCACACAGAGAAAAGCGATTTGGATATGTGCACTCTGTGAACCATGTGGTTGATTAGTCTTATTTTTTCGACAAGATTCAATTGAAAGAAAACTTTATCTACACTCCAATCGTACTACAATTAGAGTGTCATGAAAGATAAGGTCACTATCAAAATCCCGAGGGAATTATATGAAACCCTTCAAAAAATGATCGAAGACACAGGTTTCTCAAGCACCACAGAATTCATCATTTATGTCATGCGAACACTTGCTTCCACAGGGAAGATAAAAGAAGATGATAGACTCACAGAAAATGAAGTTCAGATAATAAAAGAAAGACTCCAGAGACTTGGTTATTTATAGGAGAAAAAATGGATCATTTAGACAAATTAGAATCCCAGAGCATATATATAATACGGGAGGCGTACAAACAATTCAAAGACATTGCAGTCCTCTGGAGCATTGGAAAGGATTCCACAACAATGATGTGGCTCGTGAGAAAAGCTTTCTATGGTAGAGTCCCGTTCCCTGCACTCCATATCGATACAGGATATAAATTCGATGAAATCTATCAATTCAGGGACGAATGGGCAAAAAATTGGGGTATCAAGCTCGTCGTTGGCAGTAATGAGGGATCGATAAAAGCAGGTATGGGGCCAAAAGAAGGAGATAAACTTTCTTGCTGCGGACAACTGAAAACCGATGCTCTGAAACAAACCATTGATAAATACAGATACAAAGCACTTCTATTAGGGATACGAAGGGACGAACACGGGATACGTGCAAAAGAACGTTACTTCTCCCCCAGGAACAAACAATTCGAGTGGAATTATAAGGACCAGCCCCCGGAATTATGGGATCAGTTCAAAAATCAGCAAAAGGGTGAGCAGCACATCAGGGTGCATCCTCTGCTTCACTGGACTGAACTTGATATCTGGATGTACATTCAAAGAGAGCATATCCCCATAGTTAGCCTTTATTATGCAAAGAATGGAAAAAGGTTTAGAAGCATTGGATGCGAGCCCTGCTGTGCTCCAGTTGACTCGGAGGCTGATACTGTTGATAAGATAGTTGAAGAACTCAAGACCACAAAGATCGCGGAAAGAAGTGGAAGGGCACAGGATAAAGAAAGAGCATACATGATGCAGAAATTACGAGCCCTGGGATATATGTAAAAGATCATGGCGATCGAATCGATCTTAATAGGGATTTTTATTATATCGTTATTAGCAGAATACATGGATGCAACCATCGGCATGGGATACGGCACAACGCTGACACCATTACTTCTTTTGATAGGTTTTTCACCTCTCCAGATAGTTCCCTCCATTTTACTTTCCCAATTCATTGCAGGGATATTTGCTGCATACTTGCATCATAGAGCAGGCAACGTTTCTTTTGACTTTAAGAATGATACCGAGCATAAAATAGTAAAGAGGCTGGGAAAATTGGGTTACTTCCCCAGATCAACTGCCTCAAAGGTAGCGATGATACTGGTTATATCAAGTGTCGCTGGTGTGTTTATTGCGGTATTGATCGCTCTGAAACTACCGGTTTTTTATCTTAAGCTTTATATCGGCCTTCTTGTAGTTGCAATGGGTATCATTATAGTTGCAAGACATAAGACCCGGAATGATTTTTCATGGAAAAAGATCATGGGACTGGGGGTTCTTGCCTCTTTTAATAAAGGAATTTCAGGAGGTGGATATGGCCCGCTTATAGTTTCAGGGCAGATACTTTCCGGAGTCGAAACAAAGAACTCGATAGGTATAACCGCGCTTGCTGAAGGAGCAACATGCTTTATCGGAGTCATTACCTATTTCATAGTCGGAACGAATGTTGACTGGCTACTTGCACCGTATCTTGTCATGGGTTCTTTGATCTCAGTACCATTATCCGTATATACCGTAAAGAGAATGCCTGTAAAGCAGTTTACATTAATAATAGGAGTAGCGACCACACTGCTTGGATTCTTTTCACTTTACAAATTATTCAATTAAAAAGAGGAACTAAAAATGAACACTGAAAATTTGAAATTCGTAATCGGTGGACACGTTGACCATGGCAAAAGCACGTTGATAGGAAGATTATTGTATGATACTAATTCACTCCCTGAAGGGAAAATTGAGGAAATAAAACTGCTCTGTGATAGCCTGGGCAAGGACATGGAGTTTGGCTATGTCATGGATCATCTGGAAGAGGAGCGCGACCAGGGCATTACAATCGATACTGCGCAGATATTTTTCAGTACCAGGAAAAGAGATTACGTGATCATTGATGCCCCAGGTCATGTTGAGTTCTTGAAAAACATGATAAGTGGTGCATCTCAAGCAGAAGCTGCGATACTTATAGTGGATGCTCAAGAAGGTGTTAAGGAACAGACGAAGCGCCATGCCTATATCCTTGGGATGCTTGGATTATCCCAGGTTATCGTTGTCATTAACAAAATGGATCTCGTGGATTATGACCGGATAAGGTTTGAAAGTGTGAAAAAAGAACTCCTAGAGTTTTTATCCAACATAAATATAAAACCTTCATACGTGATCCCCATCTCAGCGAAAAAAGGAGATTTTATAGCCAATAAAACGGGAAATTTTGATTGGTATCAAGGTCCAACTCTCCTGGAGGCGCTTGACACTTTCAAAATAAAGGAAAGCGCAAATAAAAAACCCTTACGCTTTGTCGTCCAGGACGTGTACAACTTCGACAAGCGCATCATCGCAGGAAGGATTGAAAGTGGCATAATAAGAAAAGGCGACAAAATAAAAGTGTTGCCATCAGGTGAAGAAACAAGGGTAAAGAGTGTGGAAGAATATCTTAAAAATGTCCCGGAAGCAGAAGCTGGAAAGAGCATTGGTATTACAACCGAAGATAAACTCTTTATCGACAGGGGCAATGTTATCGTTAATGGCATCGATCTTCCAGCAGTAACCAACAGGATAAAAGCCAATATTTTCTGGATGGATAAGATCCCATTTAAGAAGGGGGAGAACCTGAGGTTTCGCTGCGCAACACAGGAAGTAAACTGTGAAATTGAGAAAATTAATACGGTTATCAACTCTTCCTCTCTTGAATTGATCGCAGAGGATTCTAACGAGATAAAGAACAGGGAAGTGGCAAACATCATCATAAGGACAGATAAGCCTGTAGTAGTTGAAAACTTTAATAAGATGGAAGAACTTGGCAGGTTTGTTCTTGGAAGAGAGGACATCTGTGCCGGTGGGATCATAACGGAGTTAGAATAATGATAATCTTAGCTATCGATGCTCTGGAATATTCCCTGGTGGAAGAGTTCAATTGCAGCAACCTGAAGCAGAAGTTCTATGGGAAAACAGATATCAAAGAGTTTTCAGAACCAAGGACAATGGTGCTCTGGAGTTCTTTCATGACAGGGAAGAACAAGGAAAAAGAGATACTGGCAAAGGGCGATAAAGAAATGTGGAACACCAGAATGGATTTGAAAGATACTTTTTTTAAAGAATTTAAGAATCCGAAGATAATCGATCTTCCAGGTTTTAGCTATGTTAAAGAACAACATGAAAAAGAACGTATCCAGCTTAAAAAATATTTTGACGCTAAAACCGATGAAGAAAAAAATAATATTAAGATAGTGTATAATAATTTTGCTTTTGAACATCACAGAAAAATAAAACAGGAATTCAGTTCAGCTTTAAATGGCAAACATGATTTTCTTCTTGGATATTTTAGCGTTGCTGACGTCTTAGGGCACCTTAATTTCGGCAACAGGACAATGATGAGAATGATTTATAAAGACTTGGACGAAATTGCGGGCACCATTGATGAGACTTTTATTGTGCTATCGGATCACGGTATGGAAAAAGTCGGTATGTTCGGTGACCATTCAGACTATGGTTTCTGGAGTACTGATTTTCAAGATTTAGGAAATCCCAAAATAACAGATTTTAAAGAGATCATTACTGGATTATAGGGATTTTCCAATACATCTACTGGAAGTCGGCTGACCACCCGCCGCCTCATTTGAAAGCCTCGCATACATCCCGCTTGAGAAGTTCTTAAGCTTCATGTTCCTGAAACTTTCAAGCTCGACGAACTCGAATATCTCCTCGAACTTATCCTCCATCTCTTTTTTCGACATCCCCATGATCGCGCCGTAGAGCCTGACATTGTCCTCTGCTGTGAGTTCCGGGTTGAAGCCAACGCCCAGTTCCAGGAAAGGGGCAATCTTGCCGTTCACTTTGATAGAGCCTGAGTCGGGGGTGAGTACGCCTGCAATGATCTTTAATAAAGTGCTTTTTCCGCTGCCGTTCTCGCCGATGATGCCCAGGGTCTCGCCTTTTTTTACTGTGAAGTTTACGTCCTTCAC
>JBAQLI010000237.1:0-12631 GCA_049301735.1 Candidatus Methanoperedens sp. | reverse complement strand
GGTTAATAGCTACCCATTTCTCAGCCTGCCAGCCAACAACACTATAATTTGTTGCTGCTACACCGGAAATATTTGTAACATATAGATTTTCTTTCTCAAATACTTTGAAGTCAACAGGTACTATTCCAGTTGTGTATTGAATTGAATCTTCTAGATTTGACCTGCCGGGTGTTTGTGTGAAACTTAACGTTTCTGTGGTCAGGTTCTTTTTGAGGTCATAGTAGAAACCTGCAAATTTTTGGGAATTCCATGAGGCATCTGATAGGTTATCACCTTGAGTCCATACAGATCCACGTACTTCAACTTTTGTTGCCTGTACTGCTGCACTTACAGGAAATGCTACTACTAATAGCATAAACACTGCTAATACAACAGCTAATATTTTTTTCGTCATTATTTCTTTACCTCCATATCTTATATGGTTTTATTATTTTGTTCTCCTTCGAGATATGCCGATCTAACGGCAAGGAGTGATAGTTATCAAAGGCCGAACTTTCATTCAGCCGCCATCGCTAAATCGCCGATGTCAGGACAGCCGGTTTAACGGCCGTCATAAAAGGCGATTTCATCACCCTCTATTTAATCCCATCATGGATTACATCCGATTATAGTCAGTACCCTTTTAAATCTTTTGTGGTCAAAACATGAATGCATGGGCGCAATTGACGATTAGGACTTCACTTATTGTCGATTTAATTGCTTTAAAAAAATCATATATTCCTGTATTTGCAAAATGATATAAATCCTGTCCCCCACTATCTCTTTTGCCATGCTGACGAAATTATTTCTTCCTAAGCATTCTTATTTTATAAATCAGCATTGAACTTGTCACAATGCCTGCGAAGACAACAACCAATAGATTGTTTAAATTGGCATGATCTTCTGGTTGAATGGTTGTGGTTTCAGGATAATTATTCATTTCCCCGGTTGATTTTTTTCCGTTTATTGCAAAAAATGAGAAACCAATGGTACTGGATTCATACAGGATATTACTATTATGCGTTCCGATCTTTCTTGTGGGCAAAGACTGCCACCCATCATCATATCGCATCATTTCAATCGAGTCCGGATTGATATTGTTGGCTTCCATCCATGCAATAGGCACCCTGAATATTACTTCGGCATGTTTTATGTTATCTGGTGTCGCATACCCAAAATTCCCTGCCCAGATATTGACATTCTTATAGACCAATCCAGGAGCACTGGATTTTACAAGAGTTGAAGTGCTTTTTAATACTTCTACAGAAGTGGTTATTTCAACTGAATTTGTATTACCTGTAATATTTACAAAAACTATTGGATTTGTTTGTTCCTTGAACCTGTAGGAAGTTGTGACATTCCTGTAAATATAAAGGTCATATTTTTCTATGAATTCAATGTTTGTATGGTTTTCACCCGAACTACCCGAGCTGCCCGAACTACCTCCCCCTGCACCAGAAGTGGAAGAAGCGGAACCGCCTGTTTCTTTGTCTTGGCCAGGTGTCGAAGCAGGGGTCGGATAAACTTGATTTCCATTCGGGTCAACGACCCGGACATTTTCAAGGTTGATCTGTGGGTCATTTATAGAATTAAGAGCAGTAGCATTGATAATAATAAAGGTTCCAGGAGTTTGTCCATTTTTTTGTCCTATGATCGAACCATATATATTTACTGCCCTGCCAAGTGAATTATCTATTACACCGCCATTAAAAATTGTAGTTGTCCCATACTGTTTGAAGAGATTTCCTTCCATAATACTGTTTATCTTAAGTACAGATTTATTATATGAGATATCCAGCTGTGCACCTGCGATCGCTATACTTTGCGGATCAACTTTTACTCCAATATCAAAGGTCTGGCCAGCAGAAATATTGGACGGAAGCTGGTCCGGATAAACAGTCGCAGCAATAGCAGCTGGACTTTCGATAATGGCAATTAAGAAAAATAAAATAAATTTATGGCCGATCAGACTCATGTATTCTCTCCAAAGCGCTGGGCAGTAATTGTGATATCTGAAATATCAACAATCCCATCCATGTTAACATCATATCCCGGATATGGTGCATTGACCTTTTCAGTGAAATGCTGTCCGATTATTGTCAGGTCTCCAATATCAACTACTCCGTTTTTATTGACATCGTATCTTGGATATACATTATTTATGTAAACGATTGTTGTTCTCATAACAGATACTGTCCCATCGCTTACTGATATTTCTATATTGTGGTTGCCTGAACTGGAATAGTTAGTTATCCAGAGATAACTTGCCGTTGTACTCACCAGTTTACCATCCAATCTTATTATGTAGCTAAGTGTGTCGTTATCAGGATCGTTTGCTATAATGCTGATTGGAATACTCTGTGTTTCGTTAAATGTTGAGCCATTGTACGGGAAAGAAGTAAATGTGGGTGGCCTGTTGACGTTATTTACAGTTATCATCATATTTTCAAAATCCGTCACACTGCCATCAGATACTTCAAAACGAATATCCGGATAATTGCCCGATTGTGTGAAGGCTGGTATCCACAAGAACGTCCTGTTTGCAGGTACAAACACAGCGCCAGAAGGAAGATTTTTTGCAGAATATGTAAGCGCATCTCCATTTGCATCAGCCGCTGATAAAGTGAAAGTAAGAGCCTGGCCTTCATCAATGGTTCTATTTCCAATTGTATTGAGCACCGGTGGGCTGTTTATTAATACGCTTCCATTGGTCAGATTGAACGCCACCGGATATCCGGCCTGATCGCTTATTATTATGTCTGAAATATTAACAATGGATGTTCCGGATGAACCAATTGCTGTAAAGTCAATAGCAATGAACGTCCCCACAGTTGTAACATTATAAGGACCGAGGATGGACCCATAGATATTGTTTACTTTTCCTGATGTATTATCTATTACACCGCCGTTAAAGATCGTGTTTGCTCCATTTTGTTTGAAGAGAGTTCCCTCTGTGACGCTATTCACTCTAAGGATCGATCTGTCATATGTAAGAGAAATCTGTGCTCCTGAGATCGGATTACCCATCGGGTCAATTGATATGTTAAGGCGCAAAGTCTGCCCGGGATTTATGATCTTGCTTGAGGGTGTTACAATCATATTTGAACGCTTATTCACAGTTATTGCGATATTCTCAAAATCTCTCAATGTTCCATCTGAAACTTCAAAATGTACATTCTGATAAATGCCGGATCGTGTGAAATCAGGTACCCAACTGAAAGTTTTTGTGGCAGGATTAAAAGTAGCCCCGGCTGGCAGGTTTGAAGCTGAGTATGTAAGAGTACCTGAATCATTATCAGTTGCAGATAAAGTAAAAGTAAGTGCCTGACCTTCAAAAATCTTCTTATCACCGATCTTCAAAAGTACTGGCGGGCTGTTAATGGTCATACTTCCGTTATATACTACCGGAGGAACAGGCTGGGCATCAGAATTGCTGATCTTAACATTTGAAAGATTTATTCTGGATGTACCTGATGAACCGATGGCTGTAGCATTAATAATGATGAATGTGCCAGGATTTGATACATTCGTCCTGCCAATTACTACACCAAACAAATTTATCACAGTACCTATTGAGTTATTTATAATGCCATTTGAAAAGAAAGTGCTTGCTCCCTTCTGTTTGAATAAGTTTCCTTCAGTAATATTATTTATTTTGATCTTTGTTTGATCAAAATCGATATTTAACTGCGCACCTGCAATTGCTGCTCCCTGCGGGTCTATTGTTACATTCAAATTAAATGTTTCTCCCTGGTTCGCGGGGTAACTTGAAGGAAATACTTTTACATCGGCAGCCATTGCCTGCCCAGTTATCATTATCATTACGAATAGTATAAGCCCGAATCTTATGCGTATCATAATTATTGTGTTCAATGAACATGGGTATGAAGGATATGGCCATTAAACTTCATGAAATCCAGAAGAAGAAATGCGCCATGAACATCCCCTGGAATATGAAGAAGCCATGAAAAGCAAAAAAATTGCAAATCCGGAAAATATGGGACACAAGGAACACAAACATATATTGATCGTAGGATTTGCGAAACTTGTGTTCACGATTATCTTCCTTGCAATTTGCATCTGGATGGTGTGGATATCGTATAGCGTGCTTATGGAAGCGGTTAAGACGTATGTCCTGCACGTGGTATAGCATTTTATAGAGGTTTCCAAAAACGATTTTTTTCTTTTTTATTGTCATTTTATGTCATAAAAAATCTCCAATGGACACAAAACCCGGATACCTTCTCAAATACTCTTTTAGGATTGTCATTTTATAGGTTTAATAAAGGAGTGAAAAAAGAAAAATGAATATTACACGGCATATCTCACTTGAAGATGAATATATTGAGAAATTAAAACCCTATGCAGATAAGCATAACGGGAATTTTGGCGCAGCATTAAGGGATATGATTTGCCAGGCTGGAGAGTATGATACCAGGATCAATTCATCGGCAATAGATCATTCCTTATTTAACTGGATACTCAAGGAAATAGATGAAAAGCTCCTTCCTTCTGAGATACTCAATGAATTCGTAGATCCGATAATGATGAATTTGATGGATAAACTGGAAAGCTATCTTAATCGAAGATTCGAGGAACTTAAGTGGGGAATTTGCATCACATTAAGATCTGATAATGATATTTCCCCTGGTGAAGTATTGATGCAGATAAAAGGCGACAATCAAAAAATAAAATTCATTACAAGCTTAGTTACCCAGTATCTTGTCAAAAACTCACTTAAAACTATACCTCTTGAAGTCATGTCGGTCTTTAGTACTAATGAAGGTATAAAAGTTGAATTATCAGGTTCAAATAATAAATATGCGCTTCAAAGCCTTGAGACTTTTTTTGGAAAGACAGATGAGCTTGTCAGGACTATAAAGACCCGCCCAGCGTTCTGGAAATCCCTGTTCAACAGGCATCTTGTAAGTAATTATAATATGGTCACTGTCCACAGGAATTATTTCGAGGACCTGCTTGAGGGTAAAATACCTGCATGGGAGGTCACAATAGAAAATCTTGCAAAAAAACCCATCCGGGAAATCCCTCTTACGGAAATGCTTCATCTTATGAAAGAGGTCTTTGAAACATCAAGGATAGTTGACAGGGTGGAAATCGATAAAGACACACTTGTTTTATTCCATAGTTACAGGGACAGGGCAGCTATTGAAAAACTAAGAAAAAGCGCTCATGCGCTCCTGGAAGCAAATGGCCATATGTTTGATGCCAGGGCAACAGCCAACATCGTAATACTGACCCACAGGTCTGATGTTGGCATAAAAATAAATGAGATCGTTAAGACTTTGAAAAACAGCAATACCAGGCTTGATCAGGAGCTCCTGGTATTTTTTGGATTCTTAAAAGGATTAAAGGACATTCCTGATATTCCCATATCCCTGACATTCCTGGGTAGAAGGACAGGTAAATCCTTAATGCAGGGGTATGAATTGGAAAATAACATCAAGGAATGGACACTGGATAACTTCCAGCAGGCATTACAGAGCATAGATGCAAGACTCCACAGGGAAAGTGAATGGACATCAGAAGGAAAGGATCTGCTCTATACAATCAGGAAATGTAATATTGCAGGAAATGGAAATGAATTTGATACTTACGTTTGTCATACTTTGAGGGAGACATTTAAGGGGGCATTAAATTACGCTTTTGGAAATAAAGCCCAGATGTGCGCGAAACATTTACTGGCACATGGAGATAATTTCTGCGAGGTGATCATAAGGATGCCTTGACCTTATTTTCAAAATAATCCTGTCATTTGCCATATCTTGTATTTATAAGGCCATGTAATGGCATATCATACCTCTTTTATGTCACACTATGTCTATTCATGGCTTTCCATGCTATCTTCCTGTCAAATATTCTTTTAACATTGGCATTGGATAATCATAATTGGGTGAAGCATATGTATAATTGGAAAAGGTATGTTGCAGCCGGGATCGTGATGGGAATTGTCTATTTCCTGCCATCTGAAAGTTTTATAGCTTTCCTGACAGGATGGGTCTTCTTATTGCCGATCGCAGCGGCTGTTTTCCTGGCAGTTGGACTGCGGAAATATATGAAAGACAGGAAGAACAGGATCACGGTCTCAGTAAGAGCAAATGATGCCATGAACGCGCTTGCACGAAGGGAAGCCGAACTGAAACGGGAAAAAGAACTTCTCTATGAGCAATTTGGGAAAGTGTAAATGAAGATCACCAGAGGAGGAAGTGGGGTAATTATGATCGTTACAAGACATATCTCTCTTGACAATGATTGCATACAGAAGATGGAACCTTATGTTGAAAAACATAAAGGGAATTTCAGCGCCGCAATAAGAGAGATAATAGACCGGGCTGGAAAAAACAGTGAACTTGAGAATATTTCCACAATTGACAATACGTTGTTCAAATGGATGCTCAATGAAATCGACGGTTTGCTTGTCCCGGACAATGTACTGGATGATCTGATAGCTCCCATGCTGATAAATTCGATGGGAAAACTTGAAGACTATCTCAAGCACAAATTCAGCGAACTGGAGTGGGATGTTGACCTTTCCCTGAAATACGATAGTGATGCATCCGCATCAGACGTATTGATAGAGGTCAAAGGCTCGCCCCAGAAAATAAGATTCGTTGCGAGGATGCTTGCCCAGTATCTTGTGAAAAACTCACCTGAGCATGCTCCGCTTGAGATAACTTCGGTTTTTAATCTCGATGGAGGTATAAGAGTTGAACTATCTAAATCAAACAAGAAGGAAGGATATGATAGCCTTATTACCTCTTTTGGAGGTTTGAATGAAGTTATCCAGGCCATCAAAAGCCGCCCGGATTTTTGGAAATCAATAATCAACGGACATCTCCTGAGCAATTACAATATGGTAACTGTTCACAGGAACTACTTTGAGGACCTGCTTTCAGGTAAAGTTCCGATGGGCGAGATAACAATAGAAACGCTTGCCAAGAAACCTATCCAGGAAATTCCTCTTCGCGAAATGCTGTCCCTGATTAAGGAAGTATATGAAACTTCAAGAGTTGTGGACAGGGTAGAGGTTGACCGGGAGAACCTCATATTGTTCCATAATTACAGGAACAAAGAGGTAATAGACAAACTGAAAACAAGCATAGTCTCACTTCTGGAAGCGAACGGCCACCTCTATGATGCCAAGTCAACTGCCAATATGGTCGTGTTGACACACAGGCCTGATGTGGGGATCAGGATAAACGAGATAGTAAGCAACCTCAAGATCAGTAACAGCAGGGTGGACCAGGACCTGATAATGTTCATGGCTTTCTTAAAAGGGTTAAAGAACATTCCTGATATACCTGTATCGCTGACAGCTCTGGGGAGAAGGATAGGGATATCCCTGATGCAGGAGTACGAAAAAGAGAACAATATAAAAAGCTGGGAATTCCAGAATTTCCAGAAAGCTCTTGAAATAATTGATTCTAAACTCCACAGGGAAAGCGAATGGAAACCGGATGGGAAAAATCTACTATATACAATCAAGAAATGCAATATTGTAGCTGAAGGTAATTCAGTCGATAAATATATCTGCCATACGATAAGGGAAACTTTTAAGGGGGCAGTGAACCACGCTTTTGGGAACAGGGCCGAGCTTGATATTAAGAAATTATTGTCACACGGGGACAATTGTTGTGAGGTGTTAATACGAGTGCCATAAAATCAGGGATTTTGGATAAAATTGGGATCGCAGAAGAAACAATACACAAAATTGAACTAAATAAAAATAGGTGTTAAAATGAATACATTACTTGAATTCATGACGTTTGTCAAAGGGGTTGAATACCTGATTGTAATAGCATTTTGCTTCGGGTTTATCGCCCTGTGGATACTGGTAAACTCCAGGGATAAGATGAAAAGGTCAACAATAGTATCTTTCGTTATTCCCCTTGCACTGGTCTTTGGGGGTGGGGCAATCGTACTTACATCTTCAGATACTTCTGATGTTGCAGCCCCGAATATTTCAAACGCAACCATACAACCAGATATCGGGCAGGTCAGACTTGCTTCGAATAACGGATGGCCAACAGTAAATAAATCTGAGTATCTTTCAATCAAATACGGGCCTGCGACTGATTTCCATAAGATCATGAGTGAAAAGGTCAGTTGTATTACATGCCATCATAACAGCGGGGATGAGATCCATGCCTGTAAGGATTGTCATGGCAGTCCGGCCAATCCGCATAATTCGACCAAACCGGGTCTGAAGGCCGCTTATCACGAGCGGTGCATGTCCTGCCATCCGGAAGATTTCAATGGACCTGACAGCTGCATTAACTGCCACACAGGGGAACTAAAAGCATCAGCTGTAGTTTCAGCTCCAGCCCGCCCGCACCAGCTTACATGGGATACATGTAACAGGTGCCATCCGAAAGGGATACCAAATGGGGGCGTGGAGTCAAAGATCGTTTATCATGACAGCTGTCTTAAGTGCCATTCAACAGGAGTTGCAGGAGCGGCGTTAGTGCCCGAAGATCATGCAGGAAGAGCTGGCAATACATGCCAGGGCTGTCACAAACCAATTGGAGGATAAATTATGATAAACAGGAGAAACTTACTCAAAATAGGTGGAACGGTTGTTGCAGCAAGCATTCTTGGCAGCGAAAGCGTTCTTGGAGCACAGGATTTTGAAGGAAATCCAGACCGCCTGGGTATGCTGACTGATACAACAAGGTGCATCGGATGCCGCCGCTGTGAAGCTGCATGTAACAAGGCTAATAATCTTCCAACTGCGAAAACATCGTTTGAAGATACCTCTGTTTTCGAAGAAAAGAGGAAACCTTACGTCGCAGATGTGCAGTCATACACGGTTGTCAACAGGTTCGAGGGTGAGGACGGAAAACCGGTATATCGCAAGGTCCAGTGTATGCATTGCGATGAGCCGGCATGTGTTACGGCCTGCCCCGTAGCTGCATTAACAAAATCAAAAGAAGGACCGGTAGTATGGAATGAAAAGCTGTGTATCGGATGCCGTTATTGCATCACAGCATGTCCATTCTATGTCCCAGCCTTTGAATATTCAAGCGCCTTTGAACCGAAGATCCAGAAATGTTTCATGTGCAGCCAGAGGATAAAAGATGGTCTCATTCCTGCTTGTGCGGAAGCATGCCCTGTTGAAGCCATACAGTTCGGAAAAAGAAATGACCTGATAAAAATGGCAAAGCAGAGGATATGGGGTGAGCCGGATAAATATATCGACCATGTGTATGGTGAAACCGAAGCTGGTGGAACCGGGTGGTTATATGTTTCAAAACTGCCGTTTGAGAAAATGGGGTTCCCTGAAAACATCGGGATAACATCATTTCCGAAACTGACAAAGGATTTCCTGGGTATGGTAAATCTAACGCTCGTCACATGGCCTGCGCTGCTTGGAGGTTTCTATATGGCGACACATAAAAAACCGCATGAAGGACATGAGAATGAGAAGGAGAATGAAAAAAAACCTGAGGAGGATATAAAACATGAATGAATTTGGAAACGAAACTGTGGAAAGACATGTGTATCCCACAAATGAACTGACCGGTGCGGAAATAATTTCTAACTGGTTCAGAGAGAAGATATTTTTGGGACTATCGTTCAAAGAATATATGGAGACACTCATCACTCCTCTTAACATTGGTGCGGGTCTCATTGTCTTTGCGGGTCTATTCCTCATAGCAATGCGGTTCATATATGGACTTGATCAGGTAACTGAAGCTTCGAATGAGCAGCCATGGGGACTGTTCCTGACATGGGGATTATTCAGTGGAGTTCCATTCTCAGCATCAGGATTTGTCATAGGGACGGGAGTTTATATTTTCGGGGTTAAGAGATACCAGCCAATTGTTAAGAATGCTATCCTGCTGGGTTTCCTGGGATACCTGTTTGCAGTAATATTCCTGATGATAGACCTTGGCCGCCCGTGGAGAATATATTATCCTATGGCCATATCATTCGGGACAGCATCAGTAATGTTCCTTGTAGCCTGGCATGTAGCCCTGTATCTATCGGTGCAATTCTTTGAATTCTGTCCGTCAGTCCTGGCATGGCTAAACCAGGGGTATCTGCGAAAGATAGCTGTGAGCATGACATTGGGTCTTACTATATTCGGAGTAATGCTCTCTACGCTGCACCAGTCGGCGCTGTCTGCAATGTTCCTTCTTGCGCCTGGAAAGGTGCATCCGCTCTGGTATACATCATACCTGCCATGGCTTGCCCTTATCTCGGCCATAGGAGCTGCGATGGCCCTGATGATAGTTGTTAGTAAACTAACTACGATATACTTCAGAAACAGGGCATCGGCAGAATATCTTGGAAGTATCGATGATATTACGATCGGTCTTGGGAAAGCCTCTTCGCTTGTCATGTTTACATATCTGGGAATGAGATTGATAAGCATTACACATGAAGGAGCATGGAAATATCTCGATACGTCAACGGGTCACTGGTTCATGGTTGAAATAATGATCCTTGCATTAGTTCCATTCCTGTATTATTACGGGGTAATGAAGAAGAACGTTAAACTTATCCAGGTAACAGGTGTGGTGACGATGATCGGAATTATCCTTAACAGGTTCAACCTGACATTGCTGACATTCAATTATCAGCTCCCCCGCGGGGAACCCTTCTACTGGAAGGAAGTGCTGGTGGTTGTATCAGTTGTCATAATACAGGTACTGGTTTACCGATGGATCGTTAACAGGATGCCTGTCCTTCGGGACCATCCCGATTACCCGAATGACGGGCACTGAATTCAAGATAAAGTTGGGGAAAAGGGCCGGATAGGGCTGTTTGCGGGCAGCCTTGTCCGGAATTTATTTGGTTTGTTTAGTTTGCTGAACAGGGGGAGCTTTTCGGGCAGGCATGACCAGTACCTTATCTATCCGGTTTTTATCCATATCCACCACCTCAAAGCGTAATCCGCTCCATTCAAAATGGCTGCCTACAGCAGGGATACGCCCCATATGCATCAGCACAAAGCCGCCTAATGTCTGATAGATACCCTCTCCTGGCAGCTCTTTGATGCCGAATATCTCTTTGAAATCATCCACGAGCAACATTCCATCCAGTAGCCATGAGCCATCCTCGCGCTGCACAGCCAGCGGTTCCTCCAAGTCCTCTACAGATGGTATATCCCCGACGATCTCTTCCAGTATGTCTTTCAGTGTTACCAATCCCTGAACACTGCCGTATTCATCGACTACGAGCGAGACATGTATGCCAGACTGCTTGAATAATTCCAGAACTTTCAAAGCGTGCGTACTTTCGGGCACAAACAACGGGCGCCGCAGGGATGCCTTCAGATCGGGAGACTTACCTTCCATGTTACGGCCCAGCATGTCCTTAATTTGCACTATACCAAGAATATTATCAAGACTGCCCTGACCTACCGGAAAACGGGAGTGACCGCTATCGGCTATCTTGCGTCGTGTTTCTTCAGGAGAGTCATCGATGTCGAGCCAGACTATCTCGGTACGCGGCGTCATCAATGCACCGGCACGCAGGTCGCCCAGGCGAAATACATGCTCTACCATATCTCGTTCTGCTTCTTCAAACGTTCCGGCTTTCATGCCCTGCTCGATCAGGATGTTAATCTCTTCCTCTGTTACCGGCGGCTCGGCAACCGGTCGTATACCCAGGATCCTGAGCACTGTATCTGTCGAAATGCTCAACAGATGAACCGCAGGGGAGGCTATCCTGGATAACATGCGCATAGGAGCGGCCATCGTACAGGCTATTCGTTCCGGGTTATGTAATGCAATCCTTTTGGGCACAAGTTCACCAATAACCAGAGTAAGATATGTAATTCCAAGAACCACAATACCCAGAGCAATGGCTTCGCTGTAGGGCGCAAGCAATGGTATAAAGATCAGGCGTGCCGACAGTTCCTCTGCTATGGTTGCTCCGCCTAATACGCCAGCCAGTATGCCTATAAGTGTGATTCCAATTTGAACAGTGGATAGTAAACGATTGGGTGAATCTGCAAGATCCAACGCAGCCCGTGCCTTTGCGTTACCTTCATTGACCCATTGTTGAAGCCGTGCCTTGCGTGCCGAAATAATGGCAATCTCAGACATGGAAAAAATACCGTTAGCAATGGTAAGTAAAACAATGAGTATAATTTGAAAAGTGATATCTGACATTATTGCCTCTTATTAGCTTGATATGAAGATTAAGTTTAACTTATTAAACCCTTTTTGCGGTGGGTAGCTTATATGAATGTATATCTGGCAATGTTATACACTTAGTTTGTCTTTGGATACGTTCACAGCGGCTGGACTTTTCGGATAGCGATGTGGATTTCAGGATTTACTTTCCTGCAGAGTGAAGCCGTCAAATTAGCTATTTTGTTTAAAAACCTATCTCTTTTTTAGGTATGACCTGATTTTATCGTGTAGATATGGTATTTCACCGATAGGTATTAATACTTTGTAAATTCTTTTTTTATGAAAGAATTTACAAAAGTGTTTAAAGGAGTCTCATTCACAGACTCCCTTAAAAACTATATAGGCTTAAGAAATGTCTCGTTATGCCAATTTTTATTTTTCCTAAACATAGAGGACATTGCACAGCAAATAGAAAACAACTTCTACAGCGATAAAGATTGGCATTTCAGGTATAATGTATCGGCAATGATCAAATTTGCCGTAGTAAA
>JBAQLI010000236.1:0-9056 GCA_049301735.1 Candidatus Methanoperedens sp. | reverse complement strand
AATGAAGTCAATTTTTTATAATGAACTGATTATGTTATGGGATATTTGGGAGGGGATCTGAATAGTCACAACAAACCTTGTATTCATTTTTCTGTCGTCTATCCTCGTGATTGTCACCGGAGCGCTTCTTGCATTCTCCGGCTTCGGACTGGTCGATTCGATGTTCGAGGCAGTTTCCGCTTTTGCTACATCGGGATTGTCAGTAGGAATTGTATCCGTAGCCCTTGACACGCATTTGAAACTTGCGCTCTCTATTTTGATGGTGATCGGAAGAGTTGAGATACTTCCATTTCTTGTTGCAATGACAAAAATAAAAGATTAGCAGGGGTTTATTCATGGCTGCTTTGAAGCGACTTGACGATGAGCACCGCCCCATCTTTTCCTATTATAACAACTTTTGTCTTCGGCTCAATCCTTTCCTTGGATTTTGCAATCCAGTACTCACCTTGATATCTTACATAGCCTGTCGTCTCTGGAGTTATTGCATCTATGGTCTCGGATATATCTCCAATAATTTCTCCTATTGCTGGTTTTTTTGTTCTTATCTTCATTACTTTATAAACCGCAAAAGCAAGGAAAAACCCTAAAATTATGGCAGGTGCGAGCAGGCTAATCAAAAGAGTGCTTAGAAATTCCGGAGAATAGAGCCCTGGGTAACCCAGCGGCACAATCAATATGCTCCCAAGAACAATGCACGCGATACCAGCTATACCTATGAGTCCAAAGGACGGGGTATACAGTTCGAATACCAACAGCGCCATGCCGAGTGCAACCAGGAATAAAGCGGCTATATTTATCGAGAACCCGAGCCCTATAAGCCCAAGGCTTATGGAAATAACCCCGAAAACTTCAGCGCCGTAGCCCGGACTGGTAAGTCCGAATACAAGGGAGTATATCCCAACAAGCAACAGCAGTGACGCAAGAATTGGATCCGAGAGCAAATTCAAAAGCATCAGCCTCAGTGAAGGAGCATAATATGTATAATCGGCTCCGGACGTATTCAGAATTCTGCCTTTTACTTTCATCCCATCCACCTTTATCAATAACTCCTCAATATTTGGAGAAATAACTTCAATCACATTCCCGTTCATTGCCTGCTCTGCATTCAGGTTCAGGTTTTTTGTGACAAACTCCCTTGCTGCAGTTACATTTCTTCCATGCTGCCTTGCCCTCTCCTCTGCCAGCGCAACAACTGCATTTATGATCTTATCATCTTCAATCGGTCTTGTACCTTCTGCGGTCATTTCTACTGGCTGTGCAGAGCCGATTATTGTATTTGGAGCCATGGATGCTATATCCGTGGCAAGAAGTATGAGAGTGCCAGCAGACCATGCAGTAGCACCTTTAGGATAAACATAGCCTATTACAGGCACCGGAGAGGTCTCGATGTACTCTATAATCTTTTTCGTATCTTCAAGACTTCCTCCCGGGGTATTCAGGATTATTATCAATGCCTCTGCATTCTCAAGCTGTGCATTTCCAAGAGCCTCGTTTACAATATCATCGCTTGCGGGGGTTATGGTATTTTTCAGCTCGACTACAACTACCTGTGCACTTGTAGCCTGTACAAACAAGAAAAGAAATAATAAACAAGAAAATAAAAATCTCATTTACTTTCAGCCTTCTTCTTAGCCTCCGTAAAAGCTCCGGTCAAACCTGCAATATTACTTATATCACCACCTGGCGCACCGGACGTGACCACGATCAGATTCTTCTCTCGTGCAATCTCTGCAAGTGTCTGAAGTTCCCTGAGCTTCATGGCGATGGGCACCCTCTGGTACAGCTCGGCAGCTTCAATCATCTTCCGGCTTGCCTGGGATTCTCCATCAGCAAGTATTATTCTTGACCTGCGCTCTCTTTCTGCCTCTGCCTGCTTGGCTATGGCCCTCATCATCGATTCCGGCAGGCTAACATCGCGTATTGTGACTGCCGTGATCTTTATTCCCCATGGGTCAGTTGCCGCATCCAGTACTTCCTGGAGTTTCTTATTAAGCTCTTCCCGCTTTGATAAAAGGTCGTCCAGTTCTATCTGCCCCAGGATATCTCGCAGCGTGGTCTGGGCAAGCATGCTTGTTGCCAGCATGTAGTTCTCAACCTTCGTTACAGCATTTATAGGTTCAAGAACACGGTAATAAAGTACGGCGTCAACATCCACAGTCACGTTATCTCTTGTGATTATGCTCTGCTTTGGCACGTCGATTGTTATTACCCTTAGATCTGTCTTTACTATGCTGTCAACAATAGGGATTATGAAGAACATTCCCGGACCCTTTGCCCCAAGTAATCTTCCCATCCTGAATATCACAACACGTTCATATTCTCTTATTACCTTTATTGCCAGTGCAAGTATTATTAAAATAAATACCGTAATAATTATTGTTTCTAAGACCATATTATAACTCCCATCTTTTTATTGGAGGGGCTTGTATAAAGGTTTTAGGGTGTTTTTGGCAACGCACCAAAAGGTAAAATAAGAACACTTAAATTTCTTGTTATTGTGAGTCTATTGTGAGTCCTCGTTGTTTTAACCAATGGTGGAGGTTCGCTTCTGTGGTCTGGTATCGTTTGGCAACAAATTTCTGTGTAGCCACCACATCGAATAACACGCCACACCCGACGCGAAAATATTTGATGATAAATTCAGTTGTGCGGGGACATATTGTCATTATAAAAAATAGTTTTTACACAATCTGACGTAGCTATACACCAGATAGTCACCATGATCCGAGAAGGGGGGGTGATCCTGATATCTCGGTAATGGCTCTATAGGGCAAAGCAAAGAGGCAAAGTATTACAAGAAGATAAGCTATAAAAAACCTCAGGAATCCCTATGCCAGGAGCACAGATATTATGCCAGTTAGAAATATTGCATCAAATGTCCCGGCTCCTCCGATCGAAACTACCGGCACTCTCAGATCAGGTATTTTTTTCAAGTTAAGTAAATCAATTCCCATAAGGCATCCAAGCGTTCCTGAAATATAAGCGATTAAAGGAGCATTATGAGGAGAGATTATGAGGGCTGTCACAGCAGCCATGAATGGAGGAAGCAAGGCATGTATTGCTATTCCCCTCCCTATCACCGGTCTTGCTATACTATGGATGAGGAAAGTCATGATCAGAACCGCTATTATCACATCGACAGGGCTTACCATCGTGAACAGAAATCCTGACATAACTATAGGAATAACAGCACCTCCCAGGTTAATGGCTATGGTGATTTTCTCTACTTTAACAGGAAGGTTCACGTTACCTCCAAGTAGCGATAAAAAAAGGAAATAGACCGAATATTCAGGAGGAAATCCCAGTTTTCTGAAAGCAGTGCCGAATATATTTAAGCTTGCAAATATTAAAATCAACACAAGGATAAGGAATAAAAAAACAATAAATGACGCTCTGATCCTTGGATGTATTTGATATGACATTCAACCAACTTTATCCCATTCTTGTACATTATATTTGTTTAACATAGCTAAACTTCCAGTTGTTTAAAATCATTCCCAAAAGATATGCTTACAATAACAAAAATGACATATATTCCCAAAAAAATAGCTCCTTCTCTTCTGTCGATCATATATCCTGATTTTTTAAAAATGATTAGTAATACAGATAGCAGCAGCATGATTAGGACTTGAGTAAGAATAAGTTCAGGAGCTATGATGATGGGCCTTATAACAGCAGCAGCTCCAAGAACCCACAATATATTTGCAACATTGCTTCCGATGATATTCCCAAGCGCCATCGTCATATATCCTTTCCGTGCAGCTGACACTGAAACAAACAGTTCGGGCAAAGAAGTCCCGATAGACATGAGCAGAAGGGCAATAAGATATTCTGGTACATCATAAGCCATGGAGAGTCCGATTATTGAATCTACAAGAATCCTTGCTCCTATGAGTATGCCGGTCAGTCCTATAATCACTTCTAAACTATTTTTGATGGAACCATTTTTTTCGAGAGATTCAACACCCAATTCCCTGGATGTAATAATTGAATGCCTCAAATAAAAAATGTACAAAATTATAAGTGCAGCCCCACCAATCCGTCCTATTCCACCGGTGAAGAGTAAGAGTGAAGATGCAAAGGTCAGTATTATAAGATGTATCCTCCCGCTGTAAATTTCAGTGTGTTTTATAGCAAGTGGTTTAATAATGCATGTCAGACCCAGGATCAGGCCAATGTTAGTGATATTGCTCCCGATTATATCCCCGACAGCTATTTGGCCATGGTCGATGTACGATGCATACATATCAGAAGCCAGTTCGGGCAGTGAGGTTCCCAGCGCTACAACAGTAATACCGATGACAAAATCGGAAACTCCATGAGTCTTGGCTAATTTTGAGGCTCCCTCAGTGAAAATATCGCTGGATTTTATAATAATAGGGATTGAAATAATAAAAAATATTAGAAACTTAACCGATTCAGCTGGCATTATTACACCCCATATATTCTTATCATCAGATCAGTCATATCAAAGAAGTTTCAATGTCACAAATAATGTTATGTCACATATCCTGTGCCGAACACTATGGCATTGGGCGGCGTAGCCACCGGCAGCATGAAAGCAAGCGAAGAGGATATGGCTGCAGCGATCATTGGAAGTTTAAAATGTGCTCGTATTTTATCCGGGAAATTTTCAGGATTTACACGCCTGGATTTTGGTCACCAAATCTGTTACTTCGCTCTCACTACCAGAACAGGTCTGTTTGCCCTTCTTACCACTGCACAGGTTGTACTTCCTACCAATAATTCCCTGAGCCAGCCTTTCCCGTGCGGGCTCATCGCTATTAGTGATACATTTTCATCCTCTGCTGTTGAGATTATTTCCTCCGGGACATTCCCAACTCGAACGTGATCCTTCACCATAAAACCTGCCCGTCCAATCTCCTCTTTGATATCACCAAGCCTTTTTTTGGCCTCATTAACATTTTCTTCTATTTCTTCCTCAGTTTCACCTTTGCTAACCACATTCAGAAGATCAATGTCTTTAATCTCTTTTATATTTTTTATAAAAGAGATCGTCTCCCCTGCAAATTCGGAAAAATCAGTCGGTAAAAGCACTTTTGAAAAAATCATCGGGCAGAATTTTTCATGTTTTCTCCTTCCAGGTCTTTCACCAATTTATAGCGCATGATCAGAAGGTTGGTCTTTGCATGACGCACTACGTTTGCAGTGGTGCTTCCAAGAAGAAGATCCTTTATTGGGCTTTTTCCACGCGCACCCATTACGATCAAAGAAACTTTTTCTTTTTCCGCAGTTTCCAGAATTGCTCTGGAGACATCACCTTCTGTTATCACATCCACTTTTGTCTGCACTTTCAAACCGAGACTATTGAGGTATTCTTTTTTCTCTCCCATGAGAATTTTTGTATTCTCGATATGCTGTCCATGTGTCCATCCTCGCTTTGAAGGATGCGTCGCGTCAACTACATGCAAAAGCATCAATTCTTTTATCCCGGGAATCTCACCAATGCACTCAAGTGTCTTCTGTGCATACTCTGAAAAATCTGTTGGAAATAGAACTTTTTCGAACATTTTATCCTCACTTATTTTATTATTCCTAATTTAATGTCAGGAAATATCTTTATTAAAATTCCGGTTAGGCACCATATGTTATAGGAGTTGATGCCTAACCTTTAGAAGAAATAAAAATATTATAAATTAACCATCCTATCATCAAGAGAATAAAGAATATGCCTATAGCTATAATATACGCTCCTATTCCCAACTCCTTAATTTTCTCAATAAATTCTATTTTCATGTCTTTTCTCCAATTTGATTCTCATCTTGTTCCGGAAACTGTTCCGGAAATCTGCAACCGCATATCTTGCAGATTTGCGAGAGACCATTCTCCGTATGAAAGCACATACCTCCTGCCATCGTAATAGTGTGTCTACAGTGTTTGCATATCATTATTTTCTCATATTGTTTAATTAATTGTCAGATATAGTTCGGCGCATAGAGTATTATGAAATATACCAGCATCGCTACAAGACCCAGAGGAACTCCAAGCCGTGCCCATTCCTTGCTTGTGATCCCAAGTTTGTTGGCAGCTATGATATTTGGTATATTGCCTGGTATAAGCATACCGCCAGACACAAGCAATCCCATCAATACACTTTTGATCTTGATCGCCGGGTCAGGTGCACCAGGGATGATCATGGAAGGATCGACTTCGGCAGCCGCAAGAGTAGCATTATCAAGGATTGCTGAAACCATGTTTACCCAGTAAAGTGCTTCTCCTGCCATTTTAGTTACATACCACTCAATGATCGGCGTAAAGCCGGTTCCAAGAAGAACAAGAGCCATTACGAATACATACACCTTTGCTGCCCTGACCAGCACATCGTTTATTCTTTCGTGAACATCATCTTTTACGATAGCGTCATCCTTTGGCGCTTCCTTTTCTTTTTTTGAAGCGAAGAAAACACCTACTATGCCGAATGCCAGAACTCCTGGTATAATATAAATCCCGAGCAAATCTACAAGATAAAAGAAGCTCTCTTTCATCTTTGTCTTTATCACAATAGTAGAGAGAGGCTCACCGATAGGAGTAAGCGCGGCGCCCAGGCCAATTGCAAAGCAGGCGATTATTGTCAGATTTACCATAGTCTTACGATTAAGCTTCAATGCACTGACTATCTCAACAAGAAGGAGCGCAGCGATGATAGCAGTGATCACGCTTGAGAGCAGACCGAGCACTACGATGACTGCGAAAACCACTATCTTAAGCGGTATTCTTGCCAGTATTTTCTGCATCAAGGCGCGTATGTGCCCTCGCCCATAGTGGAAAATAAGTCCTGCGAATAACACAGCAAGCGAAATTTCAATAGGATCGACAAGTGCTTTTTCGATCAAGTGGAAGTTCCAGTTAGGCAAAGTCCCCTCAGCACCTGATTCAGTGCTTGTTGATACCTTCAGAAAGAGAGAGTTCACCGTCACTGCCAATACTCCCATGGAGAAAAGGAAAACCTCAAGGTTATGTTCGATTTTTTTGATCAGAAATGGGCCCAGCAGGACGATAAGGAAAATTACTAATAACCCTCCAGCCACCGTTGAACTGAATTCAAGGCTCATTGTACCTCTTTGGACCTATTTTTGACTGATTGTTATTGAATGCGATTATAGCTATCACAATATTGTGCTCCTCATTCCATGAATTAATACAAGTACTCCCTTTCCTTCAGTGCGGATATCTTTTCAGAAAGTATCATGTTACATTCCTGTTGCAATTAGTATTGCCACGACACCCAATAGGATACTTACAAAGAAGCTTGTGAAGGCATCCTTTGGAAGAACGCGCCTGAATTTGGGGTCGTGGAAGCCTTCTATTGTTCCGCCTACGCCATAGGATGGGACAACAGCATTAACATAGAAAACACCCAGGGTAAATACGCCAGCAACTGCGGCGGCGCTTGTTGCACTGATCAATTGTCCGTATATTCCAACCAGGACATAATAGATAAGAGCCCCTCCAATACCTCCAAGCGCAGCCCCGATTACTCCACTGACAAAACATACTGTAGGAATTCCCTGTCCCTGGGTTCCTTTAGACATATATATGTCCTGGCTATCTCGTGTTATCGGGTCTTTTTTTACCTGTGCCGAAGCAAAAGGTACACCCACGCCATATGCATAAATTAAACTGGCAGCTATCATTGCACTTGATATCATTATCATGGAGCCGACTGCTCCCGCAGCCAGTACTAAAGCCATTGGCGCGTTCTCGACATTTGCGTACATATAAGCCCCTGTTATCAGGCCCACAAGCCCTGAACCTGCTGCAAGTTCCACAGTACCGGTTCCTATTCCAGTAGCCTGTGCCATTGCCGCCGGGGCGCCTCCTACAGGTACAAAGTGCACACCTATACAAATAAGGGTGCCGCTGATGGCTATTAAAAGAATATCCGTCATTATTTCGGGAGAGAGTAATGAAATATCCACCATTTCAATTCACTCCCTTTTTCCTTATCTTTAAAGTATCTCCATCGTTCCTGGTTTCAGTCGCAATGGATAAAATTTCAATTTGCATGTATTTTTTCCTCCAATTTTATACAGTTATCACCACTCAGAACCAACGTGAATGATGGGCCTGTTTGAGGAATAATAATTATCAAATGTTATAAATCTTTCGAATTTGTTACAACTTGTTATTGATCACAGATAACGTAATACGCATGCAAAATAATCCTATGCAAGAATATGAAAGGTAACGAAAGATTCTATAAAGGCCTGCGAATACCGCTAGTCCTATTGTTAATAATAATTCCCATTGCAGCAATAATGCCTCTTCCCTCAAAAAGTGAATTTGGATCTAATAAACCCTGTGTGGATATCAAAATTAATTCATTACAGCAACAGCAATCAGAGGAGGAAAAAATCTGGGATCAATTAGAATGCTCATCCGATTCTAATAAACAACTGCTCAAATTATTTATTCTGGGAATGATCAATATTGATGAATTGACAATGTGGGTACTGGGAGTGGAAAGAAGAGTAGTTGTTTTAAAAATGATGCACGAAAAGAGGATGATACAGGCATCCGACATAGCAGATTCGACCGATAGATCATTACAGAATATCAGTTATGCAATGCGGGAACTGGAAGAGAAAGGACTGATCCAGTCTCTGACCCCTGGGAAAAAAACATGGAAGAGGTTTATTCCAACAGAAAAAGGAACGGAGGTATTTGAAAACCTCAAAAAAAATAATCTTATTGGCAAATGATTGATAATCAACCTCTACACTTAAGCATTTTAATTCTGATTTCCACAACAAAATAGAATATTGCTGCCAATACAAAAAACACTAATGGTCCAATAAACACTTCTACTGATTTTTCCATATTATTCTCCTGATAATGAATCCGTTTGGAGAACAATAATTTTCAAATATTATAAATCTTTCGAATTTGTTACAACTTGTTAGTGATTATCGCTCATGTAAATGAAAACGTTGCTATATGATTATCGTAATTCATAGTGTTAAAATTATATAAATCTGTATAAGGTTGTATATATCTTTGCTTGATTCTATATTGCAAACTGATCCGGACAAAAA
>JBAQLI010000235.1:0-3279 GCA_049301735.1 Candidatus Methanoperedens sp. | reverse complement strand
ACCGTACATGCTGCCATAACCTCCACTGCCACCGCGGCCGCCGCCTCCGCTTCCCCCGCTGTATCCTCCGGTGCGTCTTGGCCTGTCTGGCATTTCCACATGCTTATCAGACATATTAAGTTCAGTGTTGACTTCAACAACCGGTTCTTCTGACAACAACATCTTCCCGTATTTTCCTATGTTCAATCTCATGGAATTCCTTACTACGGAAATATAACCATTCTGGATCGAGATGCTATCTCCTGCTGCAATTTTGCCGATCTGGTCATCCCATAAGGATAATAAGATGCTTCCTGTCGCATCTGCAACTTTTACTTCACAGACTCGTTTATCACCATATTGTGATTTTATGTCCTTGACCTCTCCTATTTCAATTACTTTAAGAGTGGCGTTAACATTTTTTGAATTCTCGGTCATATCCTTTACATTAAAATTTGTAGGCGTCGTTTCCATTGTAATACCTTGTTTATATTTTAACTTCCTGCATCACTTTTCCCAGATGTCATTCACCTGTATTTTAAGTCAGAAGAAGTAAATATTAAATTGTAAACGTAGTTGATATACTTTCTGCATAATCTTATAACTGTTCCAATAAATTAATTAATATATAAAAATCCATTAGTGTTTAAGAATTACAATCTTAATATGAGTCCCCAGGTTTTTTATTTCCAATATCTCATGATGATGTGTTTTACACCATCCCGATATTGTATCTTTTGCTGTAGGATCGTTTGTTATTACTTCCAGTTTTTCACCAACAGGTATTGTTTCAAGTTTTTTCTTTGTATGAAATAATACAAAGGGGCATACTTTTCCCTGAAGATCAAGGCATTCCATATTCACTACTATGAATGATTGGTATATTAATATTAAACCTTTATGATGTCAGGGTCATGGTGAGTGAGAAGCATATGTTTTTTGGCTGTTGATCAATGTCGTATTACAAATATTGCTATAAACAGCATAGTCAATGTGAAAGGCGCTGACAGGAAGGGTGTGGCTTTCGTCGGAGCGCCCGTTCCTGTTATTTCCGGCGCGGGAGTCGTTGTGATGGCGGCGCCGGAATATCAATTTTTAACAACGAACTAAAACGAACTGCAACGAACTCATAATATCCAGAGTTCGTTTAAGATCGTTCCAGTTCGGTGTTTTTTTGATATGTTTGGCAAAAAACCATAGACCGATTTTCACGAATCTGTGAGCATCCGCGTTATCCGCGCAATCCGCGTTCTATCTCACGATTTTTCTTTTCCCAAGCGCCATGCCAGCAATAGGACGCTGACCGTGAATATAATTGGAAGGAAAGGCGTCGCCTTCGCCGGGGGAGCGCTTGTTCCTGTAATTTCCGGCGCGGGAGTCGTAGTAGTGGTGGCGCCGGTGTACTGTTCGTCGAGGATATATGGGTTGGCGATGGTGAATTGGATTGTCTTGCTATAATCCTTTTTTATGTTATAGAATTGAACTACAATATTTATTGGTGCATTACCGTTCTTCCATTTACCATTAGGAGTTAATTTCCAAGTATATGTCTCTGACCAACCATTGACTATGTTCAAATTTTGCAAGGTTTCATCTTCTTTACTCGGTCCACTCAATAATTCAAAACCTTTTGTACCCCCTGGTTCCGTTAATAATATACCAACATGGCCATCAATTTTAGAACTTACTTTAACCTTAACCTCAACAGGTTGACCGATCTTTAATTGTAAGCCATTGACCGTTGCATTTTCACCGTTTAACCATGCTTTAACAATTCCATATTCATTTTCAGAGGCTGCTGCAATCTGAAAATTTAAAAACAATAATGTTAAAATCAATATTGATGTTGTAAATTTCATTTATTCACCTTGAATCCTGTTGATTCCTCTATAATTACCCAATCTTTGTCCCCTACTCCCTCTGGTTTACCTGGTGGTACTATTAAGAAAGTACCTGTTGTAAAATTAAACCTAATTGGTGTGTTGCTACCAATTGATAATTTAGTGACAGGATCGATTACAAGAAGTTCATATTCCCTCACATACACCTGCGCCTCATGCCCGAATATCGGATCAGGATGCACTTCATTATCAACATCCTGCACTTCAAACTTCACGAACTCACCTTCCACATTTATAGACCATGCATTGAAAGTCGCGATCCACGGCTCAAAAGTAGGCAAAATATGCAGTCCAGTCCCTGTTAGCAAATTAATATTCCTCAATTTCAAAGTATAAAGCTGCTCCTCACCAAAAGGCATCTCAGCATCCAGATAATTCGGCTCCTGGTTGATCAACAAAGTCACGCTCTCATTCCATGCCTGAAGCTTCCCTGGCTCATAAATATTCCCATTCTCATCCACATGATACGCCCTCATACTCACAGCAAGCGGCAGCTTGAACCCGCGCGACAGGAACTTTGCAGCATCACGGTTTGCCTGCTTCACTTTATCAGGTTCAGAAAAGTTTTTCTTTATCTCATCATCGATCTTCTTACTCCCTTCAGAAAACTTCTCCCGTATCTGGTACTTCACCTGATCAACATACCACTCGCGGATAACAGAAATCACCTTTGCACTTGCGCTATTATACTTACCTGAAAAATAATTTGACTTATTCACATACCCTGTCTCTCTAATGGAGATCTTCTCAATCAGGTCATCACGTGCTGCATTGATCAGGTCAGAAGGAACAGGATAATTCTCATAATTGATATCAGGGTCAAGATGAATATCACTTATCATCCGTTCAGTAATATCATCAACCGCATACTGCGACTCCTCAGAGACCCATGCGGGTTCATCAACTGTAAGCGATTTTTTATCAGCATCACCATTTAAGCCCATGTTCTTCAGATTCGATATCTTATTAGAATCGAAAAAATCCCTGTATTGCAGGTATGCAGGTTCAAGATTCGGGTCTATGTAATCAACCCCATTAGTCAATCCATACCCGTATGTCACATTCTTTGAAACATAAGTCCCGAACAGGTCATTTTTCGATGCAAGAGATTTCCCTGCAAAATCAAGATTGATATTGGTATTTGAATTCTCAACAGCTTTCAACGTGATCGCGACTCTATCCATCCGCGAATCGACCACAGTCATATAATTATAATGCGGAACCTGCTTCGTACAACCTACCCCGCAAGATACCGTGACCCAGTACGTATGCCTCCAGACATGGTTTCGCGTCCATGTGAGTTCCCAGGTCTCACCATACAGATTTCCGGGAACATACGAGTCTGTTGCTATCGTTCCTGTCTGCGTCATGCTGTCAGGTTCACCCCATTCCTCAATAC
>JBAQLI010000234.1:0-9078 GCA_049301735.1 Candidatus Methanoperedens sp. | reverse complement strand
TGTAGTAGATGCGGTCATATAGGCTATCGAAATGATAAATATTTCAAGTGTCCTCATTGTGGGCACGTTGATCATGCTGATGTTAATGCTGCATTCAATATAGCATTGCGTCCGGCAGGCATAGATCAATTCAGTATAGAAAGCGATATACTGAAAGGGAACACTGATATCCCTAAAGAGGCAACTGTAGGATGCAGCAGACCTTAGAACCCTTTACCCCTTCAGGGTTGGGAGTATGTCAGAACTTAATCGTCCGGATAAAATTTATGTGTGGAAACTTGCGTATCAACATATTTTAAAGTCATTGTTACGCTTCTTTCGATAATAGCCTCAAAGTCCTTTTCTTCCTTATTGTTCATCACACTATCAAATATTTCTTTTTTGAGTTTTTGTATATGTTTATTCATTTTAACCTCTTTTCTATCCCTTATAAGACAACTTTTTATCAGTTTATAAATGTCTAACACTATTATTATTCTGAGCTTCTTTTCCTTTTGTTGTTCGACTGCCTTCTCTTAGAATATAGATTGGCTGTCCTGCTAATTGTCCTGACATAATAACCTCCGTTAAAATGCTATTTTTCGATCAAATCTATAAGGCATGCGTAAGTAGTCCGGTAAAAATGTAAAGCTTTTTACGAAAAACCCCTGAATTTACTATAACCTTTGAATGTCGTAAGTAATATATAAGCCATAGGTAAAATTTGGTGTCAGAAAAATGGGATGGATAGTTCCAACAATAAACAATTGAGTAAATTAACAATTGGAGAAGCAACAATTATCATAAATTGCTAAAGTAAATAATGCTTAAATCCGTCCGATCCGCATAATCCGTGTTCCACCCCTGCCCGCTGACTCCTGCGCCCACAGCACACTTTCAGGGCAGACCGCCGCTCCTACCCGGCGCCGGAATTTAATACTTATAATACAATACAAATCCTGATGATGCCTGCCCCCATTATTCTACCACCTAAAGAAGCTACAAATGAGCGAAGAACATATATTTCCAAAAACAAATTACAAAGTATACATGACACCCTACGAAAAAGAACTGACAGAATATTTCAGCAGCAAAGATAGTGTAATAGTTGCTTATCTTTTCGGTTCAACGGTACGGGGCGATGCAGGCAGGTTGAGCGATGTTGATATTGGAGTATTAATGGATGAAAATTTATCCAAAATAGACCGATTCGAACTGGAACTAAAATTGATGAGTGAAATAGCCATTTTAATAAAGAAAAACAAAGTAGATCTTATTGTTTTGAACGAAGCGCCTTTACTTCTGGCATATAATATTATTAAAGATGGAATTATTTTAAAATCCAGTGAAAAAGAGAGAGTAAAGTTCGAAACAAAGATCCTTTCCATGTATCTGGATGAAAAATATTACATAAAAAGGCACACGGAAGAAACTTTGAAAAGGATTGCTGAGGTTGGTTTCACATGAATGACGAAATAGCATCTAAACTTGAACACCTCAGGGAATATATAACCATATTAAAAGGCTATCAACATCATCAAATAGAGGACCTTCAGGCTGATCACACCCTTAAGGGAGCAGTCGAACGATATTTAGAGATTGCGTTAGAATGTACCATCGACATTGGCGAAATGATAATTTCAAGAGAAAAACTGAAACGACCCGAATCTTACCAGGAGATATTTTTAATCCTTGGGGAGCAAGGAATTTTGCCAAAAAATTTTGCTATAAAATTTGCACCTTCTGCAGGATTTAGAAACAGACTTGTTCACATGTATGCAAAAATAGATATCAGAAAGCTCCATTATTACTTGCAGAATAATATTGGAGATATTGAACAATTTGGTAAATACATAGCGCAATATCTTGTAAAATATCAAATGTAGTGGGAAAGAAGTATTTGGCAAATAGAAAGGGGAAGCAATAACTATATATTCTCTTGTAATACATGTGTTACATATGGACACCACCATCAGGAACATTGACCCTTTCGTTTACAAAAAATTAAAAACAAAGGCCGCAGAAGAGGGCATCTCCATAGGGGAAGCTGTCACAAAGGCAGTCAGTGAATGGCTTGGACTTCCCAGGAAAAAGAAGAGAAGCATAATTGATATCAAACCAGAACATTTTGGCGACCAATTCCGAAATCTTAGTGAAGAGATCGATGAAGTTTTATATAAACGGGAGCAAGTTTGATATTTCTTGATTCCAGCGCGATCATTGCATATAAGAATGCGGATGATACAAATCACAAAAAGGCTGTGAATATTTTTCAAAAACTCAACGCAGGGGAATACGGGATCGGGGTAATATCGGAATTCGTGTTCTCGGAAGTCACAACTGTATTGGCGCTCCGAAAAAGTATGGAGGCTGCAAAGGAAGTGGGAAATGTCCTGCTTGAGGCCAGGGAAATTGAAATAATGAAAGCGAGCGAAGTATTTGAAAGAACGTGGGATATTTTTACGCATCAAGAAAATACGGCGCTGAGTTTTGTGGATGCTTCGAATCTTGCGTGTATGGAGAAGAGTACGATCAGAAAGATAGCGACTTTTGATCGGGATTTTGTCAAAATAAGATCGGTGGAAGTCGTGAATGGGTGAAGTTGAAGTGATTTCATGACAGACGGCCATTATAACAAGTATTTGAATAGGCCTATAGGGATTGCTATTTTATCTGCTTTGTATGCAATAAGTGCATTCTTTAGTTTAGCAAGGCTTATTATGGGAATACCAGTTGTTATTGGTCAAACTATTTCCGGATTTCCAGCGCAATTATTTTACACATTTATGATATTATTGAATGTTTATCTTGCCTATGGTTTTAATAAACTCCTGAAGCCGGCATGGGTGATTTCAATAATATTTACATTATATGGATTATTGAAAACAATAATAAATTTCTCATATTCACAATGGAGTTACAAGATGATATTTCCTCTATTTTTGAATCTGATCATTCTTGCTTATATTATTAGAAAATCTGAATACTTCCAAAACGAATGAGATATTTTCAATTACCTTGCAACCGCTTTATCCCCGGTCACATTTATCTTCAGTGAACCGAAACTGGCTCCAGCTCTTCTGAATATTCCCGATATATCCCTCATTTGTGCTCTCTGGATAGGGTCATAATATTCCAGCGACCATGTTTCATTATTGTAAGATGCGTTAACAGCGACTGAATGCGCCCTCCACCTGAACATTTTTAACTGCGCAAGTTCATCAGCAAGACGAAGCGCATTATCAAGACCGTATCCTCCTGAGATCACATTCAAACGCGGAAAAGTATCATTGTATTGTGATGTTCCCTTCAAACCATTATATTCGTATATTTCTATTTTCGTACTCTCTTCTTTCTGTGCATACCAGTCGAAGGGATCCATAGTCGGAAAAGATTTAATCGAAACATCATGAAAAAATTGCTCTGCGTTGCTTTTTTCTACAAACCGCAGGGCGCCCAATCCGCCAGAAACGAGAAGTAAAATTATCAGGAATTTTGTGATCGTCCTGGTCTGGAAAGGCTTCCTGAATAAATATATTACCATTATCAAGCTGACTATTGTTAGATATATGTCCGTATAAAAGAACAATTCTGCAGAGTATCTTGTAGCATCAAACGGGTAAAATAGCGGTACACCTCCTGATGTTGAATAATCAAGGATCAGGTGGATAATAACCCCTGCAAAAGCATAAACAATGTTCCGGCGCGAGAAAACTGGTTTAAAATCGATATACTTTTGCAATATTTTCTTAATAGCGTTACTGGAAGCAAGATATAATACAATAACCCCGGTGAAAAACCCGAAAAAAATCGAATGGGTTATACCCCTATGGGTGATCAGGAAAAAAGTAGGGTAGAAGTATTGTATCAACAAAAGAAAAATATCAAAATCCTGGGCAATGCCCCCGATAACAAAAGCTGTAATTTCCTCTTTCTTTTTTTTGAAATAATTCCCGAACAGATATGGAAATAGCGCATGAGTGAAAAGATCCATTACATATGCCTCGAAGCTTTTCCGTTACTGGCTATTAAAAAAATCGCACCTGTTAATACTATCAGACCGCTGAGTGTATACATGACCTGGAAACCATAGTATTGCAGGACTAAACCCAGAATAATAGAACCCACTCCTATTCCAAGGTCAAAAGCTGCAGTAAAAGTACCCATGGCAGCGCCGCGGCCCTTGTCACTCACCTTGTCAACAAGATATGCCATAAGCGACGGATGCACAAGCCCAAAACCAAGACCGTAAAGAAGCGCCGCTGCAAGGAAACTTTCAAGTCCGCTTGCTGTCGATAAAACCCAGAGACCTGCGGCAATAAGAACCATCCCTGGTATTATTACATATTTTCTCCCTTTTATATCTGATAGTTTACCTGCAAGCGCCCTGACAAGAATGAGGGTCACTGCAAACACTGTAAAAAAAATACCCGGGTTTGCTATTCCCTGTTTCTGGGCAAAAAGTGAAAGAAACGAAACTATTGAACCATATGTTAATGAGACTGTGAACATAAGCGCCGATGGAAATAACGCTTCTTTGCTGAAAAGAGGAGTTTTCGGATGCACAACCATGGTTTCAGATATCGGAAGTGCAAGAAGCAAAGATACAAGTGCAATGCCTGCGCCTATTGAAAAAAGAATGGAAAAATCATATGCCTGAAGCAGTATCATGCTTAATGCTGGTCCAATCGCCATGGCGACGTTGGAGGCCATTCCAAATACGCCCATGGCCTCGCCTCTTCTGTTTGGTGGCGCTATATCCGCTATAAGAGTGTTTGCGGCGGTTGTTGCAGCCCCCCAGGCGACCCCATGAAGAACCCTGAGGAGAAGTAAAGAGATAACGCTCCTCGTATAATCATAAAGGAGCATGGATATCAGGAAAACAAGGAGGCCCACTATGAGAATTATTTTTCTTCCACGTCTGTCAACCTCCTGCCCTATGAACGGGCGAAGTGCCACCGCCGAGATGGTAAAAACGCCTATGATCAACCCTATTTCGGATTCCGTACCACCAATTTTCTCAATGTAAATCGGAAGAGTGATAAGGAGGAAATAAAAACTTGCGAACAGTGCAAACGTTGAAAGGCTTGTAAGGACAAAGTCCCTTGAGAAGAGTGTTTCGTTTTTCGCCATTTTTTGCATGTAATATTCTTTAATGAAATTCATATATAAAAAATCATGACATTTTACACATATTTATTTTTCAAATTTCAAACTTTGAATCCCAGAATAAGCTGCTTTCCCTTCTTTGCAAGGTCAATAACTTCAATCCCCTGGAATCCTCCGTCTTTTAGCCATTCACGATATTGCGCCTCAGACCAGGTATTTCCTTCTTCTGAGTTCGCAAGCATATTTACTGCAAAAATCTCAGCGTGTGGACTTCTTCCACGTACGAAATCCTCTATTGCTATCATTCCTTTCTTATTCAGTAAATTATAAACATGCCTGATAAGTTTCCTGTTATTGTTTTCAGAATAAATATGGCAGATATTTCCCATGAAAACAATATCAAATTTTTCGTTGAGAATATTTTCAATGTTTTTTGTGAAATCCCCTTTTACAAGGGTGAGATCCTCTATCTGGTTCAGGTTGAATGCTGTACTGACATAATCGATTACTTCCTCCGTGTCAAAAAGAATTGCTCTTAGCCCTCTTTCAACAAAAGCTCTTGAATATTTTCCAGGGCCTCCGCCAAGGTCAAGCACATTCTTCGCGTCTTTTTTCCTTTTCAGGATCTGGCTTACTGCCTCCTCTGCTATCGTATCCGGCCTTGATGCCATAGCATGCATAAAAACCGGGATATCGCGGGGAACCGGTTCTCTTTCCGGCCTTTCTCCTCTTATAATATCGGGCAGCAAAAGCCATGATTTCAATATGTTCATTAGATGCGGCAGATAACCGCCGACGTATTCTTCGCCGCGCAAAAGGAAAAGAGGACGGGCTTTATCTGCAATTATATACCTGTCATGCGATTTATCAACATATCCCATGGAACACAGGGCCTCAAGCACGATGAAAAGTGCCCTTTCATCCGCTTTGAGTTCTTCCTTAAGTGTTGCGAGAGGCTTTTGCGTATCAAGAGCCTGGAATATTCCTGCTTTCAGGGCAGAACCAAGCAGCACAAGCTTATTTGCATCATCTCCTGCTTTTTCGATATCCAATTCCTCTTTTGAATTCCACATTGAGATTCCCCATTTTCTTAATTATTCAAGAATATATTGTTAGATTGGATATAAAAATTTATTTAAAAGCTTCCAGCTATAAACGAAATATATCTCCTTTCATAAAAAATACAATATCACAGGGAGCATTATAACCCCCATTGCATTTATCTTCCTGATCTTCGCATACGATGCTATCATTCCAACAGGCGTGGATATCAAAAATATGATAAATCCGAACCAGCCTGTGATCATAAAGACCATAATTGATAATCCCGCTAACACAGTTGCACACAATTTAGAATAATTTATTCTTGAAAGGAATCCCGAAATCCTTTCACCAAGATAGATCGTAGTAAAATAGGAAATTGCAGAAACAAAGATTATAACGATCAGTAAAAGAATAATGACCGAATAATCCCATTCACTGACTTTCACCAGCTGTTCGATCGCGACCATTGCACCGCTTCTTGCTTTTCCAATAATGAAAAGAGCGATCAGACTGAAAATAGCATTTGCGGTATTAGCGCTGCTTATTGAAACCATGAATTCCTTTGATGACATGCTATCCTTTTCCTCGCGGACAATGAGCCTTGCAAGAAGTGTTCCTACAGCTGATGATACACCCGGAAGCCATGCCACAAAAGATCCTGCCGCAGTCCCTGTCACCATTCCCCTGATAATCCTCTTTTTAGGAAGCACGAACATGCAGTTCTTTTGCTGAGGCGGCAATTCGGATTTTGTCATGAGGCTAATAACAAGCATGGAAGCTCCGAACAATCCCGAAAGTAGGGGAAGGAGAATTGAGGGCTCACCGAATTTAACGAGGGGCTGCATCAATACTGTGTTGTCAAATGCAAATATACCAAGGAACCCTGAAATGAAAAAAAGGAGAATTGCATAAAACTTGAATTTAAGATGCACAAGTGACCCCTGTCCTTCCACATATTCCCCATTTTCTGTGGCTATCATCAATACTACAATCAAAACGAGGATCCACCCGATGTATGCATTGATCATTCCATATATTTTCAAAAAGAAAAAAGCCATTGGGATTGCCATTATCAAAGATACAATGACCGCCCCGGCGCTTCCGATAGCGGAAAGGCGTATTGCCTCAGCGCCCCTTCCCTCCATGAGAAGCACATGACCAGGAAGAACGGCAAGTGCAGTATCCGCTTCTGGAGCCCCAAGGAAAATAGAGGGAATGATGTCAAGGAATGTGTGGGCTATCGAATTTGAAAGTATTATCACCGCAATATAGAATGGAGCAAAACCAATCCCTGAAAGAAAAGGCGATATCGCAACAAGTATTAAGGCGAAATTATTTACATGTATCCCTGGGGTAAGACCTGAAATGATGCCAAGCAGGAAGCCGAACATTATTGATATTATCAGGATTGTCAGGGAGATGTCCATGGATTTCTCCTGAAAGCATCTCATAAACAAAAGGATTATGTTTTCAAGTGTGATTTTAGCTTTGTGAAAATCGCAGTAACTAAACTTGAAGAAAAATCCGAAGGTGTTCATGAACTATTCAGGAGCTATGGCCATGAAGCAGTAATAGTATCAACGATATGTGCGGCTGACCCATCCGACCCGGAGCCACTTTTAAGGTTATGCCAAATGATCTCAAAACAAAAGATAGATATTCTTATTTTCACAAGCTCACTTGGCGTTGAAAAACTTCTCGATAAGGTAAAGCCGGAAAAAAAAGTGAGAATCGTAAGCGTGGGGCCAAAAACCGCAAAGAAAGTGGAAGAATACGGATTGAAAAGCGAAGTCATTGAAAAATTCTCATCCGAGAATTTCGCTGATCATCTGGGCGAGATAAAAGGCAAGACGATAGGGATCGCCCGCGCCGAAGTTCCGAATCCTGAATTGATAGGATCATTGCAATCAAAGGGCGCTATTATCATCGAAGCCCCAGCATATCGGTTGGAGCCGGCCGGGAATAGTATTCTGGAAGTATTAAATGATGTTGATGCGGTGATTTTCACAAGCGCGAAATCTTTTGAGCTTTCAGGATTCAAACCTGAAAATGCGAAAAAAATCAGATCAATTGCGATCGGGCCAAAAACTGCTGATGCTATGAGGAAAGCCGGGATATATCCTGATTTTGTTGGAAATGGGACGTTAGAGGATTGTCTATCTTCATTTGATAGATATAGATCTCATTAATGCGGTTCAGAGAACAAGAGGTATAATCAATAATCAATATTAATTCCAAATATCCAACGAACTTTATATTCTTTTGACTCATATCCTTTGAAAATCATGCCCATTACTAAAACAAAGGCGCTATTGATCGCAGGGACTGCTAGCGGCGTGGGAAAAACCACGGTCGCAACAGGTCTTATGGCCGCCCTTAGCAAAAATCACAAAGTACAGCCTTTCAAGGTTGGTCCTGATTTTATCGACCCAGGGCATCATACGCAGATTTGCGGCCTCCCCTCAAGGAATCTTGACAGTTTTATTATGGGTGAAAAAGGTGTGCTGGAAACATTCGCGCGCGCATCCCAGGGCGCTGATTTTTGTATAATTGAAGGTGTCATGGGTTTATTTGATGGTCTCGATGCAACCGAGATCGCAAGCTCAGCTCATATTGCAAAAATCCTTGATGTACCTGTCCTGCTTGTTATTAATGCGCACGGGGTATCGCGAAGTATCGCAGCTATTGTAAAAGGTTTTTCTGAATTTGACCGCAGTGTCAGCATTCAGGGAATAATACTCAATAATACAGGGAGCGACAGGCATATTAAACTTATCAGGGATTCACTGGACGGCGCAGGCATCAAAATACCTGTTATCGGCGCGCTTCCAGGAAACAAAGAATTATCAATCCAGTCCCGGCATCTTGGCCTTCAAATGGCAGGTGAAAATAACCCGAAAACTGCAGAACTTGCCAATTTTATTGAAAAGCATATCGATATGGATT
>JBAQLI010000233.1:0-25012 GCA_049301735.1 Candidatus Methanoperedens sp. | reverse complement strand
CTCCGTTTGGTACTTCAGCCAAAGCTGATGTTCCCAGAAAATTCATTGGGAAAAGAGTTTACGTGGTTGTATTAAAGAACTGAGTTTGGTCATATTAGGGGTTATCTAATATTTTTGTCCCACAGCCTCGTCAACCCTTATTATTTTTAATTTTCAACAACATATTATTTGAAGAGGTGAGATATTTTATTTTCCTACTTATTCATGCCTTATCTCTTCCCGTTTAATTCTCTCAATAATATCACCTCGAAGTTGCATCAATCCCCTGCTGAACTCAACCGGATATGCAGGCGCTCCTTCAAGTTTTTTATAAATATCCGGTAACTTTGAGAAATTCAGGGCTGCATTTTGCCTTATCTCAGGCAATGAAGGCCTGTCACAGACTATCTTTCCCTTCCTGACAACAGTTTCCAATAAGGGCACCCCTTCATTAACGATCTCATTCTCAAGCGTTATGATATCGTTTTTGAACGTACCGTTTTCCATTATGCGCCAGACTATTTTTTTCCCGGGAAGAGTTGTTTTTACGATCTCTTCAGAGAGTTTCATCTTGGGAACATGCTTCCCGTTCTCTACAATATCCGAAAGTTTGTATATTCCATCAAGCGCAGGACTGGGACGTCCCGTTATAAGTTCTGTCCCAACCCCGAACATATCGATCCTTGCGCCATTATTCATAAGCTCGTTAATTTTCCACTCATTGAGGTCCCCGCTTGCAACTATTTTTGCATATTCAAGGCCGCCGTTGTCCAGGATTTTGCGGACCTGCTTTGAAAGCTCGCACAGATTTCCGCTGTCAAGCCTTACACCAAGAAGTTTCTCACCTCTTTTTTCAAGCTCCTTTCCCACAATAACGGCTTTTTTTGCGCCCTCAATGGTATTATAGGTGTCAATGAGCAGGAAACATCGTTTAGGGAAGGCATCGGCATAGGCGCGGTAAGAGTCGATCTCATGGTCAAAACTCGTCACAAATGAATGTGCCATTGTTCCTGATACCGGGATGCCGAGTTCTTTTCCGGCAAGCACATTGGATGTGGAAGCACAGCCCCCGATGTACGTTGCGCGGGTTGCTTCAAGATGACCGTCCCCCTGGGCGCGGCGCAATCCGAATTCTGCTATCGCTCTTCCTTTTGCAGCATAGGCCACGCGCGAGGCTTTAGTGGCGATCAATGTTGAGAAGTTCATTTTATTGAGCAGGAACGTTTCCACAAGCTGGGCTTCGATTATGGGAGCTGTTACTCTTATTATCGGTTCGATCGGAAATACAATGCTTCCTTCTGGCATTCCTTTGATGTCACCTGTGAATTTGAAATCCTGCAAGGTCTTGAGGAACTCTTCATCAAAATCCTGGGTCCTCAAATATTCTATCTCATCATTCTCAAAATGCAGGTTTTCAATGTAATCCAGAAGATAGCTTAATCCTGCGGTTATGAGATAAGAGCCTGAGGGAATTTTACGTACAAAATAATCAAATGTAGCTTCCGGGTTATGCCCGGATTTCCAGTATGCCTGCATCATGGTCAACTGGTACAGGTCGGTTCTCAAGGCATCGCTCATAATAATCAAATTGGGGCGATAATGAATTAAAAGTTTCTAAAAGACAGGATTTTCAAAATTTAAAAGGGGCGAAATCTTTATATCATAGTAATTTAAATTATAGTATGTAAGAAAAACTTACACATGAAATAAATAATAAAATATCAAAGGTGACAAAAATATGAACACTAAAAAAATCCTGGTCATAGCAGCAATCATTGTAGTCCTGGGAGCAGGTTATGCCGTGGCAAGTCCTGGTGATTTCTGGAATAGCATGATGGGTAACTTCGGAACGGGTAATGGAATGATGAGCTATGGAACTGGTAATGGAATGATGAGTGGAAACGGAATCGGTATGATGGGCGGCGGCATGATGAGTGGTTATGGACCTGATAATGGCATGATGGGAGGCTCTGGAAGAGGTAACGGAATGATGGGCAAAAACAGAGCCAGTATGATGGGTAGCAGTGGAATGATGACCGGCGATATATCCGGTTATGGAAATCACTGCGGCGCAAATGCCACGACCTATGGGGAAAATTCAACCCCCATAACCATCGATGAAGCAAAGATATCAGTGGAGCAATATCTTACAAAGACTGGAAATAATGACCTTAAGATCGCTGAGGTACTGCAATTTGAAAATAACTTCTATGCAGGGATAAAAGAGAAGAGCACGGGCAAATATGCTTTTGAACTCCTCATTAACAAATATACAGGTGCAGTAGTTCCCGAAATGGGGCCGAACATGATGTGGAATTCAAAATACGGGCACATGTTTATTGGTGAAACAGAAACGAAAGTTACAGAAGAACAGGCTCTTAAGAACGCACAGGAATATCTTGACAGGACCCTACCCGGAACGAAAGTGAACGGTGCGGATGATTTCTACGGTTATTACACAATGGAAGTAACAAAAGACGGAAATATTTACGGCATGCTCAGCGTTAACAGCAACACAGGAGCTGTCTGGTATCATAGTTGGCATGGTACATTTGAAAAAGTGCTGGAGGTGGAATGATCTTCCAGTATATTTACTATCATAAACAGTAAATTCCTTTATTTTAAATATGTTAAGATTCTTTTAGTCAATCGGTGAAAAGTGGATAAGAAATCCCTTGCGGAAATGCTAAATGCGCTTGGTAACGAGCATAGCTTAAAGATCCTGGCAACACTTGCCGAATGTGAATGTTATGTATCTGAGCTTGCCAAGGAAGTGGGAATTTCACGCCCGCTATTATATCTTCACCTTAAGAAACTTGAAAACGCCGGTCTTGTGGAAAGTGAGATAAGGCATTTTGAAGAGCCGCCATATACAAAGAAATATTATAAAGCAAAGAATTTTGAGTTAGTACTATCATTAAGTAGAATCAAGGAGATAGTAAAAAAGGAGTAAAATCATGTCGATGATGGATACAATGTTCGGTTCAACCTCAGAAGTGTCTATAAACACACTTATAATAGTTGTCATTATTTTTGGTCTTATATCGATCTATTTGACCTATATGATATTAATGGAACTCAAGGAATCAAAAAAATCCCTTGAGAGAATGGAAAAACTCTTAAAATCTGTAGAGTGATTTTATGGTGCTCCAGGAGAGCGATAAGCAAACTATCCGGAAAAAATTTGTGGACCTTGCAGACAATGTGGAACTTATTGTTTTTTCACAGGAGTCTGAGTGCCAGTTCTGCAAGGAAACAAGAGAGATGGTGCTTGAATTGGGGACATTATCAAAAAAAATAAAAGTAAAAGTATATGACTTTGTATTGAATGGGGATGAAGCCATGAATTATAAGATTAAAAATATCCCTGCCATAGCAATTGTGGGGAAAATTGATTATGGCATCAGGTATTATGGCGTACCTGCGGGATATGAACTGGCGGCTTTGATCGATACGATAATTGATGTTTCCAAGGGAAAAACATCATTATCCGATGCATTAAAGACAAAGCTTGCAGAAATAAAAAAACCCGTGCATTTGCAGGTATTTGTTTCACCAACATGCCCGTATTGCCCTAAAGCTGCAAGGGTAGCGCACCAGTTTGCAATTGAAAATGAAAATATTCGATCTGATGTAATAGAACTGGTTGAGTTCCCTTATCTTGCCCAGAAGTACAGCGTTATGAGCGTTCCTCACATTGTGATCAACAATGATACTTCATTCTTAGGTGCACAACCTCCTGAGATATTTATTGAACAGATAGCATTGGCGCTACGCTCTGCCTACAATCCAATGTACTCTTAACTTTGCTTTTTGCCAGTCGAAAAAACAAAAACGGGCGGTCAGAGGTATGGGGTGGTAGGTTATTAAAAAAATCCGACCGCTCGTTATACATAACTATGATACGTATCATATTTAACCTTTTCCTCACACGTAATGATAATAATATGATTATCATGATCCAATATTTTGGGGAAAAATATAATGAAAAACATTGACGAGCGGACGGGGAGTGGGAGTGGTGGGTTATTTAAAAAAATCCGACCGCTCGTCATATATAATGATAAGCATTATGATATTTATACTTTGTCATCTTTTCTCTTAAAGTCTTAAATACAAGCATTCACATAATTCCCACAATGAAAAATTCCGAGATTCTCTCCTGTTTCCAGTGCGGTACATGTACGGGAAGCTGCCCCTCTGGAAAGTATACAAGCCTGAATGTGAGACGGATCGTTAAAGATTCCATAAAAAAAGACATCTCAGACCAGCTCGATCTCTGGATGTGTACGACCTGCTATAACTGCCAGGAAAGATGCCCGCGTGGAATAAAAGTCACAGATGCCATCCTTTCACTTCGTGCCGAAGCTGTGAAAAAAGGCAGGATACTGCCTGCCCACAGGGCTGTATGCAAATTTCTTATTGAGGTGGGGCATGCCGTCCCAATTGATGATATTCACATAGCGATCAGGGAAAAAATCGGGCTTTTGCAGCCTGAGACAGTAAGTAAATACCCGAAGGCGCTAAATGATGTAAAAATACTTCTTGAATCATGCGGTTTTAATGAGCTGGTAAAAGAATGAAGGACTTATCTCTTTTCCTGGGATGCGTGATCCCGAACCGTTATCCTGGCATCGAAAAAGCCACAAGGTTAATCCTTGACAGGCTAGGGTTAAAATGGAGTGAGCTAAAGGAAGCTTCATGCTGTCCTGCGCCCGGGATATTCCGTTCGTTTGATAAAGTAACATGGCTCACGATCGCTTCAAGGAACATAGTGCTGGCCGAAGAAAATAACACGGATATACTGACGGTCTGCAATGGCTGCTTCAGTTCCCTCATGGATGCCAATAATATCTTAAAGAACGACGCAGCCCTTCGAAATGAAGTGAATTTACATCTTAAAAAGATCAATAAGGAGTATAAAGGTACTATCGAGGTCAGGCATATAATTGAATTCCTCAGTAAAGAAATCGGTGCAAAAAACCTGAATAAATTAATTGAAAAACCCCTTGAACTGAGAGTCGCAGTGCATTACGGCTGTCATCTCCTGAAACCAACAAAAGAAAGGAAACTCGGGGGTGCAGAATGCCCTGTATTTTTTGATGAACTTGTTGAAGCAACAGGCGCTGTAAGTGTCCCGTATGAAGGAAAAACAAGTTGCTGTGGCGCGGGTGGAGGGGTGCGTTCAGCAATGCTTGAGACTTCATTTAAGATGACAGAATATAAACTTGATCGGATCAAAAAAGCTGGCGTTGACTGCATTGTAGAAGCATGTCCGTTTTGTCATCTGCAGTACGATGGCGGGCAGGTAGAACTTGCAAAATCAGGAAAAACCTACAATATCCCGGTTGTTCATTATAGCCAGCTGCTCGGCCTGGCATTCGGCTATACTCCTGAAGAAGTCGGGCTGCACCTCAATGCTGTCAGGAGCCCTGAATTTGAAGATAAGATCGCCCGGATACAGAGAAAAGATACACCGGTCAAATGAACTTTAAATCTTTACCTTTCCAATTTTCTTTTCAATGTGAGTTATTAGATCACATTCATAATTTAAATCAAAAATCTATTGACACTTTATTTATATGATCATGAATAACTACCGAAAAGATTATATATATTTAAAAGCAATACTCAATTAGCGGGAAAGTGGTTAATAACAAAATAATTAGGAGGTAAAAAATATGGGAGAGATGACACCAGAAGATATCCAGAATATAACAGATGCAGTTGCGAAAAAGATGGGTGAGGCACTGATGGCCGGATCTGCTGAATCCCGGCTTTTAGCAAGAGGTTGCTTCAGATGTGGTTTTAGGGGCTCTTACGCTTGTGACCAAGACCCATTCGAGTGCACAACCACATTCAGATGCGGAGGCGGCTTCACCAGGGTGATATTGGAATAGGACCCCAAATAGCAAGAAAATAAGTTGTAAATTGTAAAGCCCCTTAGTGAATAAAGCAAAATCCACAAAGTATATAAATGCAGGACAATTTAGTTGAGGAGATTAGCACAGCTCTCTTATTAGAGCCTGTTAATCTTTCTCAACTTTGCAAGCGCCTGGAAAAGGAGCTTAATTTACCTTCAGGCGAAACACAGCACCTTATTTATCAAATTGTAGCACAATTGAATGCAAAGTTCTTCCCTCCTGTGGCCTTCATGGAGCTGATCTTAACTGAGGGATGCAACCTGGAATGCTCTTATTGTTTTGAGAATGAGATGATCAAACACAAGAAGATGACTGAGAAAGTAGCCCGGGCTGCTATCGATCTTCTCTTCGATTATTCGCAGAATGAGACTAAGTTAAGCATAACTCATTTCGGAGGGGAACCCCTTCTGAATTTTCCCATGGTCCAGTTTGTCACAGAGTACGCAGAGGATAAAGCCAGACTCACAGGAAAATCTGTTGATTTCAATATGACGAGCAACGGAATCTTGCTAAATGAATCCATGGCAGAATACCTCAATGAGCATAAAATAAATGTGCTTCTGAGCATTGATGGATGCGAGTCTACGCATGATCGCCATCGACTGGATAAAAAAGGCCGGGGCACCTTCTCACGAGTTATGAAGAGTATGAGAATATTGAAGAGAACTCAGCCCTGGATAGGGACCAAGATGACCGTCATGCCCGATAATGCTGCCAGCCTCTTTGAAGATATTTTGGGGCTTTACAGTATGGGCGTAAACCAATTTATGATCGGTCATGCTACAGGTGTGGAGTGGTCCAAGGAAAAGAGGGAAACTTACGGCCGAGAGCTAAAGAAAATCGCTAAGTGGTACAGGAAAGAACGTCGTAGAGACCTTCGTATTGCAGAGTTAGATGCAGAAGATAAAGGCTCCAGCTTCTTCGGTTGCAGAGCGGGTCGAAACAGCATATCTGTATCTGTTGATGGAGAGATATCATCCTGTTCAAAAGTCTTATCCTTAAATAATAGGCAGCTCCTCGCAAAGTTAGGTGATGTAGAATATGGGTTAACCAACTTCTGCAACCGGTTTGAGCTGATAACCTGCATGAAGCTGCGCTCGGCTTGTGAAGCTCTGGGCATCGCCGAAGATTTCCAGGGAGGTTGCTTCGCCACGAACTACAATGAGACAGGAGCCCTCTTCCAACCCGGCCTTCAGGAGCATGAATTTTCATTGCTGGAGCGTTCGATTCGCTTAGAATTCTCAAAGAATCGATAGCTGTTAGCTTCTCTGACTATTGAATACCTACCCTGTGAGTTTCTCCAGAACCGCCAGTTCATGTTTCAGGGCTTCATCCCCTAAAGCCTTCATCTCCTTCTTAAAGTATGCCCCGAATAATTCAAAAAGTTTCTTGTAGTGGTCTGTGACATGCAGAGGAATAGATCGGCGTTCCCACCTCCCCAGTTTTACAGGTACGACTATGCCACTTTCCAGGGTCACAGTTGGCTGAAACTTCACTCCCTCCTCCACTCCCCTAATCTCATCAATGAGCCAATTCTTGAGAAGATCGCTATACCTTGAGAGGAGGATGGCCTTTCGAACGCCAGATCCCTGGTAGAACTCGGATTCCCCTTCTCTGGTCTCCACCTCGGTTTCATCTACATGCTGCGCATTCTCCTTGTCCCTATATGTAACTTTTAGCATCATCCTACTCTCAGGTGAGATCTTTTTCAGCTTCATTAGCACGACTCCCCCTTTAATCTCCTTCTCCTCGACCTTTGATGGAAATAGCGTACTTACCTTCATTATTTCCCCTGTGGCTTCATCTGCCTCAGGAGATCCATAAACCTTCTCGATTTTGTAACCTGAGGCATATAGGTGGAGCTGCAAATCGAACACCAGAGGCGTGACCATGTAATCGAATTCCTCATCCATGCGCTTTTTGAACTCCTCTGCAGAGTGGATGGAATAATAATTAGCCCCCTGGATCTTGGTCATTTTTTCGACCAGCTCTGTGTTGAAATCGACCCCGACGCCTATGAAGGTTGTATATATGCTGTTGGCAGCATTCTCTCTGAAGCTTTTCAGCATTTCTTCTTCTTTTGTCTCCCCCGTATTGGGCATGGCATCAGTTAGAAAGATTATCCTGTCCGCGTACTGCTCCTGGTCAGATTTCTTATCTCCTACAGGAACCTTCCCCCGAACCCTGAAAAAGATCTCAGTACCTTTCCTAATCCCTGCCTCCATATTGGTGCCACCGTATGCCCTGATTTCCATAATTCTCTTACCGAGCTTTTCTATGTTTTTATCTTTCACAGGTGTCATGGGTTCCACCAGCAATGCATTATCAGAAAAGACGATGAGCCCAAAGCGGTCATCACCTTTCAGATGCTCTAGAAGGTCCACTATTGTTTGGCTGGCGATCTCCATCTTGGTCATATCCGCCACCTTTGCCATTGCCTCCCTTTTGTTCCCAAAGCGATCGTAGTAATATTGATCAAAGTTTGTCCTCATAGAACCTGAGCGGTCAAGCACCATAACCAGATTCAACTTGCTTTTGTGAAAATCTGTTATTCCAGAGTTAAGGCCAACAGAAAGGTAGTGCTGAAGTTCCCCGGATAAGGGATCTCTCGATATGGCGTAGCTGTAGGATGGACAGAAGATTTTCTTGCACTCGCCAGCCTGGGCGGTCTGGAAATAATATCCATAAGCTATACCCTCGAATGTCACATCAGTGGGCAAGGGCAGGTAGCCCTTCTCTATGTTCTCCCTGAAATTGCCGATGTCCTTGGCTCCACCTGCTGAGAAGCCGATGCTTCGAGATGGTGCAAACGACCGGACAGCAGTCATCGAAATAGACCCGATTGAGCTTGATGAGGGTACCGCCTCTTCTAGTTTCTGGATCACATGCAATGTGACTGTGTTGCTTTCGTATCTATCAAGAATATACCACATCTCATAACTTCCTTCTGCCTCGGACTGGTACCATGTTCTGTAGATGTAACCTTCTTCTACAGGGGTGCTGAATATGGTATCTATCGATCCCGTTGGATAACGGCATAGAAGGAGCAGGTTTCCATCGGCAGCAGGCTGCAACTCTAGTCTGGCCCATGACCCTGTAGGCAACTCCAGAGAAATCCTTCTTTCCTTCGCCGATGAATCGGTGATCCAAAGGCTGCTTTTATTATCTTTTCCAGACTCTGGACGTTCTTTTGTTAATAAATTACCCGGGATTTTTTCTGCATACCAGGAAATATTACTATCGTCATCATTTTCTTTAAACTTCTTCATAACATTCTAATTAATCTCCATAGTAGGCCTGGATATATGTCTATTATCGTTAGATAAAGAAAAAAAAAGTCGGCAGAGCCCATTCATACTCCGCCGAAAGGCCTTGAAGGACTCTGTTACTTCTACTTTCCCGATATTCAAGACCTGATGTGCCGTCTACGACACTTTCACCGTACTGTTGCCTTCGGCCCACTCATGATAAAGCCGAATGCTTAACACGTACCTTTTTCCTTTGGTCAGCTCCCATGAAATATGGGAATTGTAGTCCTTAGCGCTATCGTCGTTAGCTGCCAGCTGGAATCTCTTCCCATTCTTATCTTCGAACAGGACCATCACAGTGTCAGAATCCCCCGATGTCGCCATGTCATAGGTCCGCGTCTCCTCGGGCTCGAAGATGAAGTCCTTCTGCTCTCCAGGACTGAGTGCAAGCGGTACAGGTGTGTCGATGGTGAGCTTCACATTACTATCCGGTGGGTTCGGGTCAAGGGGAGGATAAAAGGTCTTAACCCAGGCAATATCCCTCTCAGAGAGCCCGCCCGCGGGTGTAATGCCGTTCCTGTATTGTTCAGGCTCATTGATCAGCCCAGCTATGAATGCGTAATGCATGATCGAGTTGGGATCCCAACTTGACCCTTCAATCTCATCTGGTACGATCTTGCTTATGATGTTCCTATCAGTATCTTCCTTTTTCCAACCCTGGGTCCTTGTCGCCCAGTCGTAAACTGCATCTTCATTCCACACGATGCCAGCTGTAGGGTTCTGGTGCTCATGGGGGAACCCTAGAGCATGTCCGATCTCATGCGTCGGCGTGTCAACCCCCCTGGGATCTTCCGTGATTAGATTCCATCCGAAGTTCATGGTTCTCTCATTCGGCCCTACGCTAAAGAGATCCCGGCCGACTGCTGACCAGGTACCATCACCCCGCAGGAAGCCGATGCGGATCTGAGCATCGCCTGGATTTGAGACCTCTTCGAACTTAATCCCTATGTCATGGTTCTTCCATACATTGAACCCATCGCGCACAATTTTTTTCTGATCATCTTTCCCAGCAAAATCGCTCGGCTGGTCGAGGAAGCAATAGTGCAACACTGTTCCATTCACCCACTTCTGGGCCAGCATTATAATCAATTGTAGACGTTTGGGATCGATGTCTTTTGGAAAAACGCGTTCAGGCGGCTTGGGCAGGGTGCATAACCTTATATTCATTCCTATGCCACTTACATTTATCCCATTACTAAGCCAATTTACTGAGTTTTGTATCAATTTCTGCTGAATGTCAGGGCTGTCAATGTCATCTATATCAAAGGCAAAGTATACTATTCGACCGCCATTTTTTTCCTTAGAATCATATGCTATGAGCCCATATGATTTTCTTGATATACTATCTTTTACAAGTGTGCCTTCGTAGGCAACAGAAGACCAATTATATATGCCTGTAGCATCAGTCAAAATCCTGACCGCGTTGGCATTTCCTGAGGCATCTCCGGGATCAGTAGGGGTAAAGCCAATTGTTTTAGGAAGCGCATTCGGTGTGGTCGCGATAGGATGATTTGTTTTTAATCTCAAATCGCTAACATCGTGATATACCCAATCTCCTGTAGAATGAAGTACCTTTTCACGGAACATGCGATTCAGGGCTGTTTCTCCATATTCTTCGGCCCATGCGGCAACGTTTCCGCTCTCAAGTAAAATACGTCCTCCCTTATCTACATATTCTATAAGCATCTGCATGTATTTAGTGGTATTTACGGCAGAATAATCATCACTGCAACTCCAGACCACAATATCATATCCTTTCCATGTTGTATATATAGTCTCATTTGATTTCTCTAATTTAACATCATACCCCAATGTTTTAAATGCCGACATGAATATGGGCAGACTCTGACTTTCTCCGGCATGAATACTATTGTTGTCATCTATTATCAAAGCCGATTTTCTTTTTGATAATGCTTCTAATCCTATTTTTGCTGCTTTGCGGGGGGGAGCAGGTTGATCTGATAGCTCTTCCGCCGGAGGTTTTGCAAATTCTATTTTCATTAATTCATCCCCCTTACCTGATCCGATCGTAATTGTTGCGGAGCAAACATAATTATGTCCGGACTTTTCATATTGCATTCTTTGTTGGATTGAATCCCACCTAACTTATCTTTTCTCATATTTTTCTCTCCCTTAATATTCCTGAAATATATCTAAATCAAGTTTAGCTAAATCTCCCTGATCTGCACCACCCATTTAGAAAGGAAATTTCATAGTCAAGGGAAACTACTATATTTTTTTAATTATCCCACAACCACATTTCCGTTTTATGATAAATCATCATCATGTATAAACCTTTTGGTACTCACCAACCTCTCAATGAAATTTGCGGGTTCTGGAGGATGCTCAATGCTGCAATTGCAGATTGGCATTTTCATTCTTTCTTATTGATCTTCAATCTCCGTAAAGCCTCAGTGACATTCTGTTCTATGATCTTACTATCATGCACAATAGTTTCAAGTTCATCCCAATCAGAAATGATTTCTTCATAACTGCGATTTTCCATAAAATTTACTGCACGGTTCATCGTACGCAGAACTGAATAGTTGCTCTGGAGAATAAGTTCGCCTACAGCAATCGAATAAGTCCGGGTATCAAATTCATCGGAAAAGAACGTATCAAGTATTACGGTATCGAACTTGGCCATTGCAAGTTGGTTAGCCAATCCATTCCCCGTCAAATACGAATTGAAGGCAAATTTAAAAAAGAAATGTTCCAATAAATGCAGCCGGCGATCATTGAAATAATAGTCAGGTGAGGCCATCGATCCCTTAAGCCTTCCTTCAATTTTTAATCGATGAGCAATTGTGGTTCCAATATAAGGGAACATCTTTGTGAAATGGACTACTGCCCTTCCATCTCTGGATAGGTCGCCAAGGAAAGTAATGTTTTCTTTTATCGACTCTATGGTGCTGTCGGGATCAAGTATCATAAAACCATATTCGAATTTTATTCCCAGTTCTTGAAGTATATTTAGTGCAGGACGAATCTGGTCAACTGAATAACCTTTGTTAAAAGTCTTGAGTCCATGGGAGCTGCCGGATTCGATTCCCAGATAGAGAAATGCCAGACCGTTTTCTCTCAATTTTTTCATCATTTCAGCATCGACTTCATCAACCCTGCATGAGACCCGCCATGCAATTTTATCTGATAGATTTTTCCTTTTCAATTCCTTTATAAACTCTTCTACCCATTGCCTTTGCCCGGTATTTCTTAAGCCCAGATCATCATCTTTGAAGAGAAAGATGCGGGTTCCGTCTTCGGAGTAAAGCTTTTCCATCTCCCTGACTACATTGGAAGGTGAGCGTGAACGCCTTTTCCGACCTGGAGCACCGCGATAAAACTGTTGAACACTACAAAAACTACAGTTGTATTGACACCCACGGCTTGCAAGTAACGAGTGAATTCCCAGTCCCCTGTAAGTAACCACCTCTTTATTTCTTATCGGAAAGGGAAGGGAATCAAGGTCAGAAATCAGGGGGCGTGGAGGGGTTACCTCTATTTCCCCATTATTGCGATATGCAAGACCTTTTATCATGTTCCAATAATCCGGGTTATCAATGTTATGGAACAATTCCAGTAGTGTCAATTCACCCTCATGACGCACGACCGTATCGAGTTCTGGTATTGATTCTAAAGTTATCCTGTATCCCAGAGTGGGAAAATGCCCGCCTATTGTAAAATGAGCTGTGATCCCATTTTTTCGAAGGTATGCGATAAGATCTGCAAAATTGAAGAGCATCCTTTGAAAGATCAATGAGAAACCCACGAGTTTGGGCTTCTCAACAAGAATACGTTCTAAGATTTTTTTTTGTGAATTATTATACGGTTCGATCTTTGCCTGAACCCCATTCTCAATCAAGTAGGCAGCAATTGAACGAAGACCAAGGTTCTCCTCGTCCTCATAACCGATGAGTAGAACCTCACAGCCTTCTGTTGTGTTATTTTTCACATTCTTGGCAAACTTTATGTGAACTTACTTCAGCATGCCCCGTACTTTCTGGGCGATTTCAAGACGTCCCTGCAATTGCTGGATATGCACATCAAGTTGAAGGCTTGCCAGTTCCCTGAACGCTTCTATATCGATTAACCCATCTTTCCACAGGATATCTACAGGGTCCCCATCAAGTGGCCATGGAAATCCATGCCATTTTTTCTCCAATTCAAATGGCCTTAAAATTTTTTCTTCCTCTTTCATAACTACCTCCCATTTTATCTGTTAAAACAGACATTTATACTTATATTAATTATGATTTAAATAGGTTTTGATCGATGAAGCAAATATGTGATATCTCATGTCGTAATATAAAAATTAAGCAAGAAGTACTGCCACTCTATTTTCATGAGCTTATATTTTTGTATTTTCCAAACCCCACCTACTCCAACCCGAAATGTTTCGCATTCCAGTCAGCTATCGCCTGTACCTTCTTGATACCTTCATTTTTTCCGTCCATGGTGAAAAGATGTTTGAAGCGTCCCTGGACTTTCAGGTATTCTTCCACTGGTTTCCTGTTCTTGATCTTCCTGACGTTTGTGACCTCGCCGTTTTCCATCTCATATAGCGGCCACATTGCGGTCTCAACTGCTAACCTGCCTATCTCTATGGTCTTTGAGCTGTCAAATTTCCAGCCCGTGCAGCAAGGCGCATGAACATGGACATAAGTGGGGCCTTTTACCTGGGCTGCCTTTTTCACTTTTTTAATCATATCGGGTGCATATCCGATCGAAGCTGTTGCCACATAAGGCGATCCGTGGGCTGCAATTATCGCAGGCATATTCTTTTTATGCTGGGGATTCCCGATCGAGACTTTGCCGTGGGGGCTTGTAGTTGTGCTTGCATATAATGGTGTGGCACCGCTACGCTGGATACCAGTATTCATATAAGCCTCATTATCAACACAGATATATGTTATATCATGCCCGCGCTCAAATGCGCCTGATATTGCCTGCAAGCCAATATCAAAGGTGGCGCCATCTCCTCCGATTATCACTATTTTTGTGTTGTTCTTTTTACCAAGCGCATTCATCGCTGCTTCAACTCCTGAAGCAACAGCTGCTGCATTCTCAAAAAGAGAATGTATCCATGGTACGCCCCATGCAGATTCAGGATATGGTGTAGTAAATACTTCAAGACATCCTGTCGGGCTGACGATTACAACATCCTCACCAAGAGCATCAAGAACGAATTTTCCTGCAAAAGCATCTCCGCAACCTGCGCATCCGCGATGACCGGGTTTTAACAGGCTCATGCCAGATCCTCCCTGAGGTCAGCAAATTCGCTTTCTATAAATATACCTTTTTCAACTAACTTTGCCTTATTGATAATTTTTTTGATCATATTTATGGGAATATCGCGCCCCCCGTGACCAAGCATGAAACCGATAACCGGCACTCTATTGTCTGTGTTATGGAGACAGGCCTTGACTTCAGTGCAAAGTGCCCCTTCATTCTTTCCGATAGAAATATTCTTATCAAGAGTTATGACGACCTTTGCGTTCTTCAGGGCTTTCCTTATAGCCTCTGTCGGGAATGGCCTGAAAGACCGGACCTTCAGAAGTCCGACACTTTCTCCTTCTATTCGAAGTTCATCAATAGTATCTTTTACGGTTCCAATGATCGAACCCATTGCCATGATGACTATTTCAGCGTCATCAAGTATATAACCATCTATAAGGCCGCCGTAATATCTTCCATAGATATCTTTGAATTCATTTGCGATCTTTTCTATCTTCTCTAAGGCTACACCCATTGCTTTTTCCTGTTTGTACCGAAACTCCGTGTACGTGCCTGGATCAGCAAAAGCACCAAATGACATAGGATTTTTTGGGTCAAGTGTGAACTCGGGATCATAAGCAGGAAGAAATTCATCAGTGAGGCTCTGCTCAAGTAATATCACCGGTTCATATACGTGGGAAAGAATAAACCCGTCCATGCAGGACATTGCAGGAAGCAAAACATCTTCGTCCTCAGCAAGCTTGTAAATCTGCGGGGTCATGTCTGCTGATTCCTGTACGTCTTCAGCATAAAGCTGTATCCAGCCCGTATCTCTCTGTGAGATGGAGTCCTGCTGGTCATTCCATATATTGATGGGGGCAGAAAGCGCACGGTTCACAACAGTCATGACAATGGGTAATCTCATTCCTGAGGCATTGAACAGTGCTTCATGCATAAGCGCCAACCCCTGCGAAGTGGTCGATGAATATGTTCTTGCTCCTGCTGCGCTTGCTCCTATTAATGCTGAAATGGCTGAGAATTCCGATTCCACATTCATATATTCGCAATTCATCTCACCATCGGCAGTAAATTGCGCCAGGTCTTCAACAATATGCGTCTGGGGGGTGATCGGATATGCTGATATTACATTTGGCCTGCATACCTTGACTGCATGAGCCACAGCATACGAACCTTCTACAACTACCATATTTTTTCTCATTTTCCCTCCAGCACCATTACGATGGCTTTCTTTGGACACTCGTTAGCACAGACGCCGCATCCTTTACAGTATTCATAATCCGGCTCAAAATAACCATTTTCTAATTTAGTGACAACTCCTTCAGGGCAATAAATCCCGCAAATTCCGCATTTACTGCATAGTTTATGATCAAAAACAGGCATAAATGAACGCCAGGCTCCGGTCTTATTAGCTCGCGTGCTTCCTGGTTTTGTCACTGTCTTGATTATAAGTTTCATCGTTGAGCCTCCATAAGATCATATGCAGTTTGTATTGCCTGGCAATTTTTCTCACCGATTTTTCCAGGGAATCTTTCCATGACGGCATTTTTAATGGATTCAGGATTGATAAGACCGGAGACACCGGCAAAAGCGCCGGCAAGGATCGTATTAACAATGGGTTTTCCTATGATGTCCATTGCAAGTTTAGTGGCATCCAGGGTTTTGACAATCGCTTTTGTATTAAAATTAAAAGAATCCGGGCTTTTTTCCGTGTTTATTAAAATAAATCCATCAGGTTTGGCTCCTGCAGCGATATTTACTACATCAACGAGCGTAGCATCCTGTACAACCACATAATCCGGCTCATATATCTGGCTCCGTAATCGTATGGGTTTGTCATCAATACGCACAAATGCAGTTACCGGGGCGCCTCTTCTTTCAACGCCAAACGCAGGAAAGGCCTGGCTGTATTTCCCGTCCTCAAATGCGGCAACGGCCAGTAGTTCTGCTGCGGTCACAGAACCCTGTCCACCGCGACCATGTATTCGAATTTCCTTCATTTCATTTCTCCAAGAATATTAGGTAATGTATATATTATTAATTATTTAACAATCAATCGTGATGAATGTTCAAACAATTGCATTATGGTATTTATTCTTTGCGGGGTGAGAGCATGGAAATCCTGAAAGAATATGTTGAATGCATGTTGAATATTTGAGTAAACTATATCTTATTTCAAGACGTAACAATGAAGTTTAAATATGACAGATGAGAAATTTTTAATAACAGAATTGGTATTGACAGCACATCTGTATAATCAGTCAGATAAGCTTACCGTAGATGACCTTCCCCAGAAAATAAGGAAACATTACTGGAATGAAAAAGAAAAAACCGTAAAGCGTCCCATGTACGTCACTGAAGGAGACATAAAATCCATTTATGGAATTGAAAACGTAAAAAATAGTACTAAATTACTACCTTTCCTTGAATTTGAAGATTTTGGTTCCCAGATCAAACTCAACATATTTGATCTTGCCATAAAGTGGGTAACAAAACATCCTGAAGCGGTTGAGAATATAAATAAAAATCCTGTTCTTGCTTCTTTCTTTGAGAATTATGATTCACTCCCGGTGAGCTATAAGAAAGCAAAAGCTTCGATCTTGCCGAAAGAAAGCGGCAGGGAATGGATAAACTCCCTGATCAAGACCATCGAATCTGAAAAAGGTTCAGAGGATATGCTTAAACTTGCCCATATTGTAGCGCCGGAAGATATCCAGCAGAACATTTCTGACCTTGTCCTTACCAAGGCACAGGAAGATGAGATCGAAAAAATGACTAAAGCGATACAATATCGTGATTACCTGAAGCGGATAGGTCTTCGGGAAATCGGGAAATTATTGTTCGTTGGCCCGCCGGGAACAGGAAAGACCTCAGTTGCAAGGGCTATTTCAGGACAGCTTAAGATCCCCATAGTGGAGGTAAAACTCTCGCAAATTGCCGACCAATATCTTGGTGAGACTGCAAAGAATATAGACCGGGTATTTGAACTTGCAAGGCGCCTCAGTCCTTGCATCCTCTTTATCGATGAATTCGACTTTGTGGCAAAAGCAAGGGCAACGGATGAGCATGCAGCATTGAAAAGGGCAGTAAATACCCTTCTTAAAGCCATTGATGAGATTAGCCTTGTTGAACATGGTGTCCTGGTCATAGGAGCAACAAACCATCCCAACATACTTGACCATGCTGCATGGAGGCGATTTGATGAGATTGTTGAGTTTTCACTACCTGATAAGGACATGAGGAAAAAAATACTCGACCTTATTTTGAGGAACATCGAAGGCACCTTCGATACTGAAGAAATTGCAAAAATTTCAGACGGATACTCAGGTTCAGACCTCCGCCTCATAGCACGGGAAGCTGTTCTTAATGGTCTTATAACTGAAAGAACCGTCCTGACACAGCAGGATTTAATTCGTGGAGTTGCCGAGTTCAATAAACGGACTCACCTGAAAAAGCTTGATGAAAGCGCATGAAAATAACACTCCTTGGAACAGGTGATGCTATAGGAACACCTAAAATAGGGTGTTCCTGCCCAACCTGTCTTGATGCAATAGCGGGTGGCAAAAGCAGGAGGCTACGTTTCTCAGTTCTCATTGAATCGGAATGCGGCAAAGTACTTATTGATACAAGCCCGGATTTGCGGTGGCAGCTTTTGAAAAAAGGTATAAGCCATATTGATGGGGTGATCTGGACGCATGCCCATTATGACCATTATGCTGGTTTTGGGGATTTCCATCGTATCCAGAATGGAGTTAATGTGTATGGCCTGAAGAATACGCTGGATTATATATTGAATTACCTTTATTTCATGGAACCTGTGAGGCACGATGTAATTATTTATGAGCCTTTTTCACTTATTGGTCTTAATTTTACGCTCCTTGAAGTGACACATCCGCCCCTTGAAGAATCGGCAGCTGTATTAATAACAGACGGCAACAAAAAAGTTGTTGTCACAGGCGATACTTCAAAGAACATTCCGGAAAAAACCCTTAAGGCAATGTTTGAACCTGACCTTCTGATAGCGGATGCTATAATCCCACCGCGAGCGATTATTGCCAAACACATGAATTCAAAAGAAGCGATGGAACTTGGAAGGGAATTGAATGCAAAAAATGTGATACTGACCCATGTGAGCCATAAATTCCAGCCTCATGATGAATCAATAAAAGAGTGGCCTCTTGGTTATGATGGCATGGAATTTGAATATTAATGTTCCGGGCAAATGGATAGTTCAGATGAATTCCGTATTTCAATATTCTCGCTGGGCGGGTCATAAGGTTGATCTGCCTTTTGCAGTAACCGCATCCATATTTCATATCCCAGATCAATAAATTCGTTTTTGATTATAACACACCTATCCATTTTTTAAAAGGCTGTGCAAGTATATTAATCTAATGAGTGATTTTTTGAGTTTGCAGGATGTGAAAATTTAAGCTTATTCAGTTCATCCGCCGCTACCCACATATATCAATGCAATTACAAGCGTGATAAGTATATATAACAGGTAAGTCTGGATATATCCGGTCTGTATTATCCTCATAAATCTTGATAATGTTACTACTACCCAGGTCACCGGATCATAAAGATATTTCTCGAATATTGGCTCTATATCGGATTCAAAGATCACTTTCTCTTTAAAGAAGGGTGAGTCCGAATACGTTGTCTGTATCTCCCTGTGAGGTCTGAAGATGCCTCCGAACCACATGCGTATCGGCTTTGAAAATGCAGTTGCGGTATATTCATTTCTTCCTGTTGAAACAGGCTGCCCGCAACCCCAGGTTTCATATTTTGCTGTTGGGGTCCGGCGGAATTGAAGATACATAATGACCGGAAGAGGCAAAACCACAAATACCAGGATTGCGATCCATATAGTCGATATGGTCGCGGGTGTTGAAGAGGAAACCGCAGCTATTGAATAGCCAAAATTCATCCTGGAAATGATACTTACGCCTGCAAGTGGCGCGGATATTGAATCAATAATTTTTATGAAATAAAATGGCATTACGCCAAGGACAATGCACATAGATGAAAGAAGAAACATCCCGATCAACATGGAAACAGGTACTTCCTTTGAATGTTCGGCATGACTGCTTCTTGGAAGAGCAAGGAAACTGACGCCGAAAGCTTTTACAAAACAGGCCGCTGCGAGAGCGCTTGTAAGAGCAAGACCTGCGCCGCTAAAAAGCACAAGTATTTTTGTAATATTATCTGAAAGGTTAATACTTAGTAATTGAGCCTGGAATGTCAGCCATTCACTCACAAAGCCATTAAATGGAGGAAGGGCAGAGATGGATATTGCCCCGATCAGGAAAAAGAGCGCTGTCCAGGGCATTTTCTTGATAAGTCCCCCGTATTCTTCTATGTTCCTTGTGTGGGTTGAATATACGATGGAGCCTGCTCCCATAAACAGCAGTGATTTAAACACTGCATGGTTTATCGTATGATATAGTCCTGCTATTAATCCAAATGCTGCAAGGTCAGGATGCCCCGAAGCCATAAAGATCATTGAAACTCCAACGCCTATCAGAATGATTCCTATATTTTCAACACTGTGATACGCAAGCAAGCGTTTCATATCATGTTCCATAAGGGCATACATTACACCAAGAAGTGCTGAAATTGAAGCTATTATCAGCAATATAATACCCCACCAGGCAACCCCTGCGCCCAGGAAATCAAAAAAGACACGGATGAGCATGAAAATAGCAGTTTTTATCATTACTCCCGACATGAGTGCGGATACATTGCTTGGAGCGGCAGGATGTGCATATGGTAACCATATATGGAGAGGAACAATTCCTGCCTTTGTGCCAAAACCGATAAGTGCAAAAATGAAAGCCAGGTCCTTAAGGTGCGGAGGCAGAGTGCCTCCAACTCCGCGGAAAGTTTCAAAATTAAAGCTGCCTGTTGAACTTGCAAGGATAAGGAACGATAAAATGATGAAACCTGTCCCAAAATGGGTCATAACGATATAGATAAAACCGGCTTTTCTTGTTTCCTTTTTTTCATGTTCATACATAACAAGCAGATAGGATATTATAGACATCAATTCCCAGACAATCAGGAACATGACTGCATTATTTGCAGAAACTACGAGGACCATTGAAAGGATGAATATATTATACAGGAATCCCAGGTAACCGATATTCTTTTTCCCGAAATATTCGGTAACATATCCTGTCGAATAGATCGAAACCGCAAATCCTGTAATTGATATGATAAGAATAAAGAATGCAGATAATTTATCAACGTAAAAGCCATAACTAAGCAGCGTTGAACCTTGTGACACGTAATTAAAGGTATTACCAAATAGAACAGAAAATGAAAAAATAACTCCTAAAATCGATGCGATGGATGCGCATAAAAATGAAGCATATGTACATAAGCGATTTTTTTTATTGAATATCAAGGCAGATATAGCCCCGATCAAGTATATTGCAATACTTCCTAAAAATAAATAGGAGTTCATATTGGTCGTCCTGATATATTTTTTTATCAAGATGGAAACATTTCCATTTTTCTTGATGTTTAAGACTAATTATAATCTCATATTCTCTATTTAAAACTTGTTAATTTTCATCAAATTCCAGCGCTTCACCCAGAGTGAAATTCCCTACATAAAGGGCAGCTCCGATAACGATGCCTTTTGCTCCTGTCCCTTTAATTATTTCGATATCTGATAATGTGGTTATTCCGCCTGATGCTATTACCGGGATTTCCAGGGCATCTACAAGTTCCCGTGTGGGCTCCGGGTTTACTCCCTGTAATAAACCTTCCGTATTAATATCTGTAAAAAGTATGCTTCCTGCTCCGAGTTCTTCAAATTTCCTGCCCAGCTCAATAGCTGAGAACGTGGATTGTTCAGCCCAGCCATGTGTGGTAACCTTGCCATTTTTTGAATCCAGGGCAACCATGATCCTGTTGCCTCCGAATTCGTCTGCGAGTTCTTTAACCAGGGAAGGTTGCCTTATTGCAGCTGTACCAAGGATAATCCTGTCTATGCCCAATGAAAGAAGATCCTGTGCATCCTTTTTAGACCTTATCCCGCCGCCTACCTGCGTTTCAATCCTGGAAAATTTTATTATTGATTCAATTATTGAACTATTTAAACGGAGTCCTTCGATGGCGCCGTCAAGGTCAATGAGATGGATTATTTTAGCGCCACCCCTTATCCAGCGCAAAGCGACATCTAAAGGATTGTCAATTGATACTCTCTCCGTACCTGGAATACCCTGGACAAGGGAAACGCATTTTCTATTTTTCAGGTCGATTGCAGGGATTATTCTGAACATTTTTATCACATTTTTTCGACAATAGTGATACATAAGATATAAATGCTATGCAAAAGTATTAGGGCTGCCCAAATGTGAGGGCTGCGCCGGATAATTCCGGGGCTAAAGCCACAGGAGGAAAATATGGCTAAAAAAGAAGAAACAAAAGAAATAAAAGAACCCAAGAAAGAAGCTCCTAAGAAAGAGGCTCCCAAGCAGGAAGCAGTTCCTCAGGAAGCAAAGAAAGAGAAGAAGCAGGAAAAGAAACACGAAGGTAAAGGGGAAGGAAAAGAACACGAAAAGAAAGATCGTAAAGGCGCCCCGAAAGAAGGAAAGAAAGAAGCTCCTAAAGGCAAAGAAGCAGGCCCTGAGATCAAACATTTTGTGCGTATTGCAAATACTGACCTTGATGGCAAAAAAAGCGTCCAGTATGGACTGATAGGAATAAAAGGCATAGGCAGGCGTGCGGCAAAAATCTTGACCCTTAATTCAGCTGTTGATCCAAAAGCAACATTGGGTTATGTTTCCGATGCGGAAACAGAGAGATTACAATCATCAGTAGACAACATATCAACCATTCTCCCGACATGGATGGTAAATAAACAAAACGATATCATGTCAGGTGAAGACAAGCATCTTATCGGGACAGATGTATTATTGGGTCTTAATGAAGATTTGAACACAATGAAAAAAATGCGTTCATATAAAGGATTAAGACATGAACGAGGTTTAAGAGTACGTGGCCAGCGCTCAAGATCAACAGGCAGAAGAGGAAGAACAGTTGGTGTTTCACGTGCAACTCTCCAGGCAAAACCCAAGGAAGCTGAAAAGAAAGAAGAGACAAAAGGGGCTGGTAAATAATGGGCTACCCTGGAAAAAACAAGAAATCATACAACACGCCCAAGCACCCCTGGCAGGCAACAAGGATCGAGCCTGAGGTTGAACTTGTAAAAAGATATGGCCTCAGGAACAAGAGGGAAGTCTGGAAAGCTCACAGCGAACTTAAGAAATACAGGGAACTTGCCAGGAAATTGCTTGCGGAAAGTATAAAAGGAGAACTTAAGGGGCATGTGAAAACAGACGGAGAAAATATTCTTAACCGTTTGAAAAGGTATGGGCTCTTAAAGACTAATTCCGTACTTGATGACATCCTGTCGCTTGATGTAAATAATTTCCTTGAGAGAAGGCTTCAGACCCAGGTGCACAAGCAGGGACTTGCCAATACCCCGAAACAGGCAAGGCAATTTATTGTCCATGGACACATTTCCGTTGCAGGACGAAAGATCACCGTACCTGGTTATCTTGTTCCAGCTAATGAGGAATTGTCATTGGGTTATTATACAGGTTCCGAATTATCGAAGGAATCTCATCCATCAAGACCTGGACAGGTAGTAAAGAATATTGTCCAGGAAACAGCAAAACCGGAAGAAACAAGAAATATCCCCATGAGGGAGGCTAAATAATGGCAACTGAGAAATGGGCTGTAGCTCATATATATTCCTCGTTCAACAATACCCTGATAACAATTACTGATTTAACAGGGGCTGAAACGATAGCAAAAACAAGCGGCGGTATGGTTACAAAGGCTGCAAGGGAAGAGAGTTCCCCTTACACTGCCATGCAGATGGCTAACCAGATTGCTGATAAGATAAGAGACAAAGGAATAATGGGTATTCACATAAAAGTAAGAGCACCAGGCGGCAACATGCAGAGAAGTCCCGGAGGAGGAGCGCAGGCTGCCATCAGGGCGTTTGCACGTGCCGGAATAAAAATTGGCAGGATCGAGGATGTTACCCCGATACCTCATGACGGCACAAAACCTAAGAAGGGCAGGCGTGTGTAAATGGATATTGACATAATCGAATTATCAGAGCGCAAGGCAAGGTTCGTTCTATCTGATGTTTCTGCATCATTTGCAAATGCTTTAAGAAGAAGCATCCTTGCAGAAGTTCCGGTAATGGCTATTGATGATGTTAATATCTATGAAAATACTTCTGTATTGTTTGATGAACAGTTTGCCTTAAGATTAGGATTGATCCCGTTAAAAACAGATAATAAATCCTATGTGCTTCCTGAAGACTGTAACTGTAAAGGAGCAGGATGCGCTTTATGCAAATTATCATTGACCCTCAGCGCAGAAGGCCCGAAAGTCGTATATTCAGGCGACCTGGTTTCTGCTGATCCGCAGGTGGAACCGGCTGATAAAACCATACCAATTGTGGAACTCAAGGATAAGCACAAAGTCGTAGTAGAAGCAATAGCGAGGCTTGGAACAGGCAGGAAACACAGTAAATGGCAGGCCGGAGTCGCAGCAGGATTCAAGAATATGCCCGTTGTAACCATCGGAGAATGCGATTATTGCGGAAGCTGCGTTGAAGTCTGTCCGCGCAATATCCTGAAAATGGAAGGCGATAAGGTCAGGGTCATTAATGTAATTGAATGCTCCATGTGCGGGTTATGTGAAGAAAAATGCGACATGGATTCAATTAAGGTGACCAGTAAACCTGACTCCTTTGTTATGACATTTGAAACAACAGGCGCCCTGACCGCTAAAGAAATCGCTCTTGAAGCGGCAGGTAGTATTAAGAAGAGAGCCGAACAATTAAGTGAAATAGTTGATGCCCTCTGATAAAAGAGAATATGATCTCTTTTATCTAATCAATATTCAATAATGCTTTGAAATAAAAAAATAAAAGCATTCATTTGCGGAGGTTGCCCAGACAGGTCAAAGGCGCCAGCTTGAGGGGCTGGTTTCGAAGGAATTCGTGGGTTCAAATCCCATCCTCCGCATCAAATTACATGTTCAATTCATATTTATTCACCTTGATAGCTATAATTTTATCGATAGCGGATTCAGGTAACGGCGCTGGAGTACCTACCCCAGACGGCTCTCTGATAAATGGCTGGGACAAGCCCAGGGTCAAGGATTGATTTTTCCTGGACGCCGTCCATCGCTGTAAACTGTTCTGTTAAGGCTTATCTGCTTTTTCCAACTCTGCCCAGGCTGAAGACCTACTTCATGGAAGAGTATCACAGGCGCATTCGGGCAGGTCTCATGCCAGTCACTGAAGAACTGTTCAAGCCTATAGCACCACAGCTGATTCAGGAGCAGCAGGCCTACAAAGATGAATTGTTGGAAAATATCAACTGAGACCCTGTGTAGCCTGCTGAGGTTCGTGAATGGATAAACAGGAGAAGGCTGCTGTGGACTTCCCAAAGCCACCGATTGGGATTCAGTAAAGGACTAAGATGTGATAAGTACGGACACTTTTTAAAAATACTGAGAGCTAGATATCTT
>JBAQLI010000232.1:0-19753 GCA_049301735.1 Candidatus Methanoperedens sp. | reverse complement strand
TCACAGGGGCAAGTGAAACCCTGAGTGGTTCAAAAATAGATATGCCCCGTCCTACGCCACTTTTCTGGGTAGAGGGTGCAACGACCGTTACTTCTCCAAGGTCGCATACACTATCATAAGCCGCCTTAAGCCCGGTCGAATACACACCATCATCATTGGTCAAGAGGATATTTTTCATTATTAACAGATAGGCTCATCATAAAATAAATATGTGGTTTCCTGATTTTTTCCACAATCTTTTTTGTCTTATGAGCTATCCAGAACCCAATGGATAAAGAGCGCTTTTCCGGATACGGGGAAATAATCATTGCAGCGGTATTGTGGAGCCTGGCCGGGATATTTGCAAAATATATACATGGGATGTCAGCCCAGAGTATTATTTTTTACAGGGTCGTACTGGCTTTTGCGATATTTTTCATATTTATTCTCATTTCCGGAAACCTCAGGATAATTAAGCTAAAAGACAAAAAAATCTATTTACTGTTATTTGGCATACTGCAGGCCGGGACAATGCTGGCATTTTTTATATCCATATTAGAAGGATCAGTTTCAATCGCAGTATTATTATTATATACAGCCCCGGTTTATATTACCATATTATCCCCATGGCTTTTAAAAGAAAGATCCACAAAAAAAGGGATTATCGCCCTTGTTCTGTCAATAATTGGTATTCTACTGATAGTTGATCCCCAAAAGCTTGATCTTGCACATTATCCTGTAGGAATACTTGCAGGGATCATATCCGGTATCATATATGCTTTCCAGGTAATGATCTCAAAATATGCAAGTTCAACTTATTCAGGCTACACCCAGGCTTTCTGGAGTTTTCCGGTAGCGGCCATGATCCTTCTTCCTGTTGGTATTGCTCCTTTTGATATAGTTCTTGATAATTTGGGTTATTTAATACTCCTGTCAATATTTCCCACTATCCTGGCTGTCTCACTGTATTTTAACGGGTTAAAAAAAGTAAAGATACACAGCGCCAGCATACTCGGATTAATTGAGCCTGTGAGTGCTGTTATTTTGTCTGTCCTCCTCCTTCATGAGCAGATATCAACCCTTGAAATGATCGGAGGCGCACTTATATTGACAGGAGCTGCATTAGTTACTACAGAGAAATGAACCATTATATCCACGATTACTATGTTGAAGCCGGAAGAATTGCTGCAAAAGTCCGAACTGATGCGCTTTCCAGAATAAAGGAAGGTATACCTCTCCTTGAGATCGCGGAATATGTTGAAAAAAGGATAGAAGAACTGGGCGCAAAACCTGCATTTCCCTGCAATATTTCAATAAATGAAATTGCCTCCCACTATACTCCGCAGGATTACCTGCCATACTTTCGGAAAGGAGATGTTGTGAAATTAGACCTGGGGGCTCACATTGAAGGCTATATTGCAGATACAGCTGCTACTATTGAAGTCGGGACAAATAACCACAGCCTGTTGATCCATGCATGCGAAGAAGCGCTTGAAAGAGCAATTGCATCCACAAGGGATGGGGTTGAAACGAATCATATAGGGAAGATAATTGAAGATACGATCAAGGAACGTGGATTTAATCCCATAAAATCTCTGACCGGTCACAACATCGAACAATATCAACTGCATGCGGGCGTCACAATTCCAAATTACAAAAGCTTTTTTAGCCATACTATAAAGAAAGATATGGTTTTTGCGATCGAACCATTCGCGACATATGGGAGAGGAGATATAAGAATCGGCAACCCCTTTATTTTTGCAATAACCAACGGGTATAAAGGAAACACAGCTGATGATCTCAGGAACAGGTTCGGTTCGCTTCCTTTTGCCCCAAGATGGATCCCTGTAACAGACCTCAATGAACTGAAAGGAGCAAGAGAATATTATGAATTAATAGAAAAGAACGGTGAAATTGTTGTCCAGTCCGAACATACTGTTATAGTCAACGAAGAAGGATGTGAAGTAATCACAAGATGAGGAAAGTAATATGAGCTATGAGCCACAAATATAAACAAGGCAAGATGAACAATAACATTAACAATAAAGATACCATCATTTACGAGGCACATGGCAACCTTTACCTGAACATAACAAATAGATGTACTGCTGATTGTATTTTTTGCCTGAAGCGCTATTCTGATGGTATATATGGTTATAATCTCCGTCTCTTGAAGGAACCCCCGCTTTCCGAAATAATAAAGCAGCTTTCCGAACACGACCTCTCAAAATATGAGGAAGTAGTTTTCACGGGCTTTGGTGAACCTCTTGTGCGTCTGGATGATGTGCTTGAGATCACAAAATGGCTTACTACCCGTGGAATTTCGGTGAGGCTTGATACGAGCGGGCATGCAAAACTCTTATATCCTGACAGGAATGTTGCAGAAGAATTGGCGCAATCCGGGTTGAAAGTCATATCCCTCAGCCTGAATGCCCAGGATGCTAATACTTATAACCAATTATGCGATCCCAGGTACATAAAGGCATACGATAAAATGCTTGAGTTCGCAAAAGACATTTCAAGCTCCGGAATTGAACTGAGGTTCACAGTTGTTGATCTGCCAATAGTGGATATTGAAAAATGCAAGAAGATCGCAGATAAGTATTGTGCGCAGTTCAAAGTACGACATTATGGTGGTTCTGTTTGAACGTTTGAACTGTTGTAACCACAAGGTATAATTATTATATTATTCATCTATTTGTGTTGACAGGAGATAGAATTTTCTGAAGAAGCTGCTATGGTATCTGATCGCAGGAACACGTGGAGGGCAAACCCGTGCATTAATGTTGAAACTGCTCATTGACAGGCCTTATAATGCAAACCAACTAGCTGAGGCTATGAACATGGATTATAAGACCATAAGGCATCATCTTGATGTCCTTACCAAGAACGGTGTAGTAACTATGGAAGGTGACAAATATGGCGCTATGTATTTCATCTCCAAAACAATGGAGGCTAATATAAATGAATTTAATCAAATATGGGAAAAAATTGATAAACAAAGCCACTGAACATAACAGGAGGAAGTTTTATTCAGATTACTGAAATCGCTTATTACGTCTCGGCAGGAAATATCGTATTGCTTTTAGTGCTCCTGGTTTCATATTTTCAGATATACAGTAAGATCAAATCTAACTTTACCCTGGGTCTTATGATATTTACGGTCGCGCTATTATTACAGAGCTTTTCACGGGCGATCATGCTGCTCTTGATCATTAATAGCCCGCCACCGGAACACGTGTACCCCATAATAATAAATCTGCTGGGCTATAATCCCATATACGTGGTGATCCCGGATATTCTTGAGTTTGTAGCTTTAAGCATATTGCTGTATTTCACCCGGGAATAGGAAAATCATAGGTGACAGATGCATTTATCCTGTTCATCTCTCTTTCTCTGGGAATATCCTGTATGCGATATCATGGATATCCTGCAAAAAGCAGGCATAAATAGCGTTGAATTCTGGGCAGAAACACCTTTTTTCTGGATGGACCGAAATAACGAAACCACTGTTGTGCAGTTGATAGAGGCAATTTCCATTATGACACAAGGTTGTACTTTACACGCGCCTGTCATGGATCTGAATCCTTCTTCTTATAACGACCTTGTCCATGAAGCTACGATCAAGGAAACGTTATGGTCTATTGAGCTTGCCAGTATTCTTAGGGCCCGGGTTGTTACTATACACCCTGGCAAGAGGACAGCCCACCGCAAACCCACAAACGAGGACTGGGAGAAATTCATGAAGTATCTTGAAATTTCCTTTAAAAAAGCGAAAAGTAGCGGTGTAAATCTTTCACTTGAAAACAGCATGCCTGGTGTTCAATCGATGTGTTCTGATCCCGGGGAAATGAAAGAAGTGCTGGATCAATTCCCGGGTCTGTTTTTCACATTCGATGTAGTTCATGCTTGTTTGAATTCGCCTCAGACGGCCTTATCTTTCATCAACGAGCTTGGCGATAAGATCATAAACGTTCATATCGGGGCACCGCACAATGGAAAACCCCATTTTCCAGCACATCATGAAAAGAAGATGGATATTATATTACAGCGCTTGCGTGATTCCGGATATAAAGGCGACCTTACTATTGAGATCGATGATAAGATCTATCCAGGACAATTAACGAGAGAGGAAAAAATTAAGGAATTGGCAAGTGAAAGAAAATACTTGCAATCGATATTTAATGATATAGATTGATATACTTGAATAATAATGTTTGTGATATATCACTCAACAAAAATTATCCGATTTTCCTCCACAATATCCCTGTTAAAATTAAAGAAACAATTGCTACTATAGCTGTAAACCCTGGTGTAGATTTCCCGGCTTCATCCGTTTTTTGTGGGGGCTGTGTAGGGATAGGCTCAGACTTTATTGAAAAAGCCTTAGCTTGGGGGAAATTGTCCTTTGCTTTTCCTCCACCAAGGTTAATAACATACTCTGCGCTTCCTTTATTATCACTCCAGTAATTTCCCATTTTGTCCAGATCCCATGAATTCAGGCCGCTATTATCATAGGCCTGGTCTTTGTTTTCTATGAAATTATTCTGGTATATGCGATTTGTTTTTGAAGAATATGCATAAATTCCGATTTTATTGCTCTTTATATTGTTATCGAAAATCTTATTATCATTTGAAGCATAAATATTAATACCATATCCTGAATTTGATTCGATAATATTTCCTGAAACGATGTTGCTATTGCTTCCCTGGTATATCGAAATACCCACTGAATTACCAGTGATGATCAAGTTTGAAACAGTGTTTCCATTCCCTTTATAAATCGCAACCCCGGCATCTTCCTGTCCCCCACCACCGCTGTTCTTTATGGTAAATCCACTTATTACTATATTGTTCACTTCATCTATCCTGATTCCGCTACTGGTCTTTCTGCCTTCAATAATAGTTTTTTCCCTGTTTTTTCCCATTACTGAAATCCCGTTCGTTTTGATAAGAGGATTTTCATTGTATATGCCCTCATCGACAAGAATTGTATCGCCTGTTTTTGCAGCATCGATAGCTGATTGAATAGTTGTATAGGTCTTGCCCTGTCCGACCTCAAGAGTTGCTGCCGTCGCAGAACCGGTGATTAATAATACAAGACAAATAAAGAGAATAATATTTTTTGATACCATAATTTCACCAACATGTTATCGTCTTATGACTTTAAAAAGATTATGAATTAATGCAAGTTACTTAGTTGCATTAACTCTCACATTGATTGTCTGGATTTTTGGATCAACATGCATGTTTCTATACCTTAATGCAATCCTATACTCTCCGGTGGTATTGAAAATATAATTATTTCTTGCCCTGAGGACCATGTCTGGAATCTTCTTATCCATTTCAACAAGTGTATAATCGAAATCCATCTTATTTACCCATATAACCATATCCCCTGGCTCTATATTGAGATTATTGGGGAAGTACTTGTCATCTTTAACAAATGTTGTAAAATTCTTTCCAGTAGGAGTTGCTACAACAACAGGCACGGGTGTGGAGGCAGGTGTCGGCGTTTGCGTTTCGATGATCTCTGGAGCAGGGGTGTGTGTTGGAGTCGGCGCAGGTGTTGATGATGGACTGGGTGTCGGAGTTGGAGTAAATTCCCGTACATCTCCAGGATAAAGTGTTATCGGATTTACTCTGGCTTCGATCTTTTGCCCATTAACTATTAAAGTTATGGTTATTTCATAAGTACCTGCAAGGTTTCTTCCTTCCATCTCTTTGATGGTATGGAATTTTGCACTGATCGATTTTACGGTTCCGGGTTCAATCTCTGTTCCAAATTCTATCGGGTCAATAACCCTTGTTTTCTTTTCCTCGCTCATTGTCTTTAAATAAAGATTCGCGAGAGAATCATCAAGCGTCTTAAGTTTAGCTTTTATTTCTATGGTTTCATTTGTGATTTTTTCAGAGCCTGTGTTAGCAATAAATAATTCGGCTGTTACAGTTTCTCCTGCCCTTATGTCATTTCTATCAAACTTTACATCAACTATTTTCGCATCAAGGTTTGGATTGGCTCGATCGAATTTCTGGACTTCGATGGATGTTCCTTTCGTGGTACCCTCACCTGTACAACCGGATAACGCTATGGCTATTAGGATTATAAATATAATGGGAAGATATTTGTTCATTGTTACCATTATAGAATTTGTGTTCATTGCTTAAAAAGTTTTCTCATAATTATAATGATACATGATGTTGTATAATAATCTACGGGTATTTTTGCGAATAATTTTATACCTATAAAGCTAATTCTATCCTGATGCGCAAATCAGTAATGTTATTATTTTTAATAGTATTAATAATCATTCCTGCAAATGCCGAAACAACACAATGGTACACCTATGAAAAAGGTATGGATGCTGCCAGCTCAATGGAAAAACCTGTAATTCTTGATTTTTATGCAGACTGGTGCGGCCCGTGCATAGAAATGGAAAACAGCACTTACCCGGATCCGCGTGTTGTTTCAGAACTGAAGGATTTTGTTGCTATAAAAGTAAATACGCAGATAAGGATCGATATCGAAAATAAATATAATATAGCATATTATCCTACAATCATTTTTCTTGATCCAAAAGGCAGTGAGATCTCACGCCATGTCGGATATCTCGGGCCTGAAGATATGGTGCAAACTATACAGGAGTCACGCGGTAAATTACCAAAGGAAGTGCCGGGATTTCAAGCATTATACTTGCTATTAGCGGTCTCATTATTGATTATAAAAAAAAGAATCACCGGGTGAATTTCTTAATATTTTTCAACATGTTATCAACCAGCGTGGGGACATCTATAAGTTTCTCAGCTTCTACGACTTCTTTGGGTTTAGATGCTGTTGATGGATATTCCGGTACGGCCATGCAGCATGTCGCAGGTTTTGTTGAGGGCTCTAATGTGCCGATATTTCTTGCCATGTTGGTTATCTCAAGCTTATCAAGCCCGATAAGGGGATGATAGATCGGGTATTCCATACCATACATCTCGGCGAGCATATTTTCTGATGTCTGGGAAGCCACCTGGCCAAGGGATGAGCCCGTGATTATCCCATGCGCATCTTCCATTTTCAGTACCTCACCAGCGATCCTGTACATCATGCGCCTGCACAGTACACAATTGAGCCTGTTATTGCAATTACTCAGGAATGCAAGTAAGTTTTCACCATGTGGCGCTTCGTAAATGGTAAGTTTCTTGTGCGGCGACCATTTCTGGAGCACATCGATGCAGCTCATTGCTCTTTCGCGCGTGCTCTCATCGGAAAACGGATCATTATTCAAATACAGGGGTATTATATCGCAACCCCGTTTCATCATTAGCCATGCAGCAACAGGTGAATCAATACCTCCTGAAACAAGAGCTACCATCTTTCCCTGGGTTCCAAGCGGCAGACCTCCCACGCCTTTAACCGATCCTGTGAATACATAACCTTTTTCCTGCCTTAATTCCACGAAAATTTCAACATCAGGATTTTCAAGATCAACCGTAACATTACCGTTCATTTTCTCAAATACAGCATCACCGCAGGCAATACCTATATGCCTGGATGTAAAATCATGATTCCCCGCTCTTCGAGCCCTGATTGCAAATGATTGGCCTTCTTTTAGAACATCACCTGCAATTCCTGCGCATAATCCTGCTGCGGATGAAAGTGTAGCTTCGCATGTATAAGCAGGGCTAACTGAAACAACACCAAAGACCCTTGAAGCGCTTTTAATAGCATTCGGGTCATCGGAATGTATGAAAACCCGACCCATTTCACGTGTTATATTGGAAAAATTGGAACCTTCTGATTTGAGCATTGATTTTAAATTCCTGACCAGTATTTGCTCATATCTTGTCCGAACATTCTTACTCTTCAGGGCAAGTTCATCGTATCTGACTATGATTACGTCTGTTTGTTTCACGCCGACACCATTGTACTTGCATGATTTAAGACTAACGCATAAGAATTCATAATATCACACTAATTTCACACGAATTTCACACTTTCGTATATACCATCTATCATATATATAATGAGGAAGATTATGCTGACATTAAAGATCCCTGTATTGATCCTTACAATATTTTTCGCTCTTATTGGTGTTTATCTTGCAGCCAGGATCTATATAGCCCAGAGGAGAATCGATCCTGCCACCCTCAGGGTGCGCGCCTTTCTTAATGAGTCATTCCTCAAGGAAAAGCCGGAAACTGATCCTTATGTCATTGGTCCTTTTCATGATCCGTGCCATTGTGGAACTGGAAGAAGTACTAGAGGAGGTAATGGATGAAAAGAGTGCTGAGGTGCTTGATGAGATCATAGTCCTGGGGATACTGATATGCCTCAACTTATTATTATATAAATGGTTAAAACTCATGGATCCACCAAAATTGGATCTGGGTGGTAAATAGGTAAATAAGTGGTTTCACATTCTGAGAAATGAATTGGATACTGGGAAAAAGGATATCAGTACTTTCACATTGCTCTAGAAATCTTATTTAACTAACAGGTGGTGTATACATTATGAAAACTGTTTATCTTGCAGCGCCGCTTTTTTCAGAAGCTGAGTGTGATTTTAACCGCAAGCTCAGGGATGAGTTAATAAGCTTGGGCTTTAAGGTATTCCTGCCGCAAGAGGATTCCAACAATGTAAAAGACATGTTAGACCGGCAGAAAATAATTTTCAATAAGAACCTGAAGGGGATTGAGAATTCGGATATAATCGTTGCGGTCATAGACGGGGCGGATATTGATTCGGGAACTGCATGGGAAATAGGTTTTGCGTTCGCAAAAGCCAAGCCCGTTCTTGGCCTCAGGACGGATTTCAGGACGCTGGGTATTGAGGGAACTGTGAATCTCATGATAGAGCGGTCTGTGGTTATTTGCATGAGTGTTTCGGAGTTATTAAATCATTTGAAATCGAGATTCAGATAAATGGACGAATATCATTTAATAAAACAATTTTCCAAACCCTGTGAAGGGGAATTTGTTCCCATCACTTTCATCGAGTTCAAACGAAAACTCGTTGGCTGGTCGCCAGAACTAAAAAGAAGTGTCTATATCGGGAGCGAGGAGGAAAAAGCAAAGCTAAAAAGGGTAAGAGAGGTAAATTTGATGATCGCGATCAATCATTTATCTGGGAAATTGTCTTCTATCGAGCTTAATGATGAGGAAAAAGCACAGTTTGAAGAAGTATATAGTTCATTCCTTAAAAAAGGGGGCCAGCTGATGTATACCCGGAAAAAAATTTGCGCAAAAAATATTGCCTTTTTTGAGTTAAATGAACTTGAAGAAAAAGTAAGGGATATACCTGAGAAAAATCTGTTATCTGATATGTTATAGTTTACAGGATAACAAATTTTACAATCCAGGCAAGATCATTCATGCTGCCCATTCTATATCCCGCTTATACCATAAGACTCCAGAATAACTTCACTATTCAGGTGGCCGGCATGGTATGTCTTACCCGTTTCCAGGTCATTTACCGTAATTTCAGCAGGAGCGAACACATTTGCATCGATCTTAAAGAAGTCATATCCTGCATCCTTGAAAGTCTTGTAGAATGGTTTACCGTAATCCTTTGAGGTACTGGACGGCACCATTTTGAATTTATCCTCTTCAAATCCCCTGACAGTCAGAAATACAGAACCATAATATATCACGCTGTCATTGGTGCTTCCCATGGCCTTCAGATCATCCTTGACGACTGGCGCAATAGGTGCGCATCCTGTGCCGCTTACTATTTTTGTGGTATCATATCCCAGTTCATTAAGCTTGAATATAGCTGTCTCAACAACGCGTCCTGAAACCTGTACCGAACCAACAATGCTGGCTGTGGGCGCAACGAGTGCGATCACATTCTCAGAGTCAACATGGCATGCCTCCGCTATTGTGTCAATTACCTTTTCATCAGGAAGCTGGTTTGATTCAAGAGCGATAACAGCATACTCGTAATCATCTTCATATTTTATCCGCTCATAGGTTTTTTTAGGTTTTAATGCAAGAGCTCTTGCAGGGCCTGAACCCATGGCGAAATATTTATCCACACTTATCCTCCACCCTGCTTTTTGTGCTCCGAGGCATGACATCGCAGGATGATCCGTTGTAACATCTATGAACGCAAGCGGTATATCACTTATTTTATGTACTGATACCGAACAACCTCCAAATCCCCCCATACAGATCTCAGTGAACAAAAGACCGGCTTCATACCCCCCAGGTACGTTTATTCCGCAATCTATTACTTTGCCGCCATTTTTCAGTTCCAGAGCTTTGATTTTTAACTCCTCAGACCAATCCATCATTTCTTCTGCAATTTCCATTGCTTTTTCATTGACACTTAACAAAATAATTCACCGCCTAATAGTACACCTAGTTAGTAGGAAAAACAAGTTTATAAGGTTTTTGAATTATTATTTTTACAGGCAATTATTGATAACGATTGTTCACATTGGTCTCTTCGGATTATCTATTTATATAGATTGGACAAACAGGATTATCTATTTATATAGATTGGACATATCTTATTTATATGGGGGACATCTATGAAATATGATACATTAGCCTCAAAAGACGTAATTAAAAGAACAATGGAAGCCTTGAAAACACGTAATGTCAATGCCGAGCTGGTAGATACTAAAGAAGACGCACTTACGAAAATCAATGCTCTTATACCACCGGGAAAAGAGGTAATGACCGGCGGCTCAACAACACTTGATCAAATCGGTTTTACTGATCTGCTTAAATCCGGGAAACACCCCTGGAAAAACCTGAAAGGCCAGATCCTTTCGGAAAAAGATCCTGGTAAACAGATGGAGCTTCGTAAGAAGAGTGTCACATCGGAATACTTCCTCGGAAGCGTTCATGCGGTTGTGGAAACAGGGGAAATTCTCATCGTGAATGCAACTGGAAGCTCGATTCCATCCGATTCTTTCTCCTCGGACAATGTCATATGGATCGTGGGAACGCAAAAAATCGTACCAACATTAGAAGAAGGATTCAAACGTATTCGTGAATATTGCTTTCCTCTCGAAGATAAGCGAATGAAAAGCATCGGTAGTTCTGGCACTACGCTCGGGAAATACCTTATTTTTGAAAAAGAAATAAATAAGAACAGGAAAATTAATCTTATTTTCGTAAATGAAAAGCTGGGTTTCTAAGTCCGTAAGTCCGCTTTTATTTCTTTTTGCCTAAAATCCTGACATAAATAATATCCCGAACAGGATAAACAACGCACCTGCGCCCAGCTTTATTTTTGATAGCGGCATAATTTCACATAGTTTTTTGCCAGCAAGTATCCCCAGAAGGCTTATTGCTGCAAGGGCGAGAACCGCGCCTGTGAAGACCATATATGGCGAATTGTATTTCGCCGAAAGTGTGATAGCCGAGAGTTGTGTTTTATCTCCCATTTCTGCAAGTGCTATCATGCTGAAAGTGGAAATAAAAGGGTTGAGTACCGGGGAATTATTGTTTTCTTCAGAATCTTCTTTCGATCTTAGCATCATTATCCCAAAAATAATGAACATGAGGCCGGCTATTGTCTTGATAATATTTTCCGGGATCAACCGCAATAGTCCTTCCCCGACAAGAACGCCAAGGCCGGTTACAAGAATAAAGGCAAGTACGACGCCTGAGAAGACTTTCTTCCTGTCATATCTTGCAGATAATGCGATCACTGTAAGCTGGGTTTTATCGCCAAGCTCAGCAAGAGCAATAAGGCCAAATGTTGTTAAAAGGGGTGTAAGCTCCATAATTATATCTCTTATCATATACTTTTTTGATCATATTTTTTAAACTTCTTCTTCCTGCTATTCGCAGTGAACTACCAAATATTTTTGCATGCATTGGTTTTTTTCTCTAAGGAGTGAATAATAATGCTTATATCCATAAACATCATTATAGTGATAATAATGATGAAAAAAATGATCGAATATGAGTGTTTAGTATGCGGACACCATATTAAGAGTGATTCTTCAAAGAGAAAAATGTGTTCTGAATGCGGAAATGGAGTTTATGCTCCCGTTACTACTCTACTGTTATGAATGCAAAAAAACCAAAGTTACCTGATAACTCAAGAGGACTTCAGAATATCCAGCATATCATTGGAGGAACCTATAACATATTATTAGTTCTTGTAGGTGTATCTTTCGGAAAAAACGATACATCACTTGGTATCGTGATGGCCGTTCTCACATTTATTGTAGCAAGATTATCATCTGAAATATCTTTTCAAACATCAATAAAAGTAGTAAGAGAATATTCCAATTCCAAAGAGAATTAGGAAAAAAATTTCAGGAACTGGAAAAATACTACTTCCGTCTTTCAAACAGCAACATATACAGATCCGGTCTTGGCATTTTCCCCGCGCCTCTTGCAAATTCCGGATAGCATCGTGGGCATAGCGTACGCCAGTTAAGCGATGCAACGATGGAGCTTCCGGGCACAAGACGCGCAAATGTCACTGTTGGCTTGACTCCAAGGTTTTCGGCCATTTCTTTGACCAATGGCAGGATTTGCGGCTCAAAAACCTCCAGGTCATCAAATTCAAGCCCTCTCATATTTGCTGTAATACCTGAACATCCGCAGGGCAGGGCGAACATATCAAGCTCTATTAAAAGCACTGGCCTGCCTATCAGCTTTCTAATCTTTTCTTCAAAACCTGCCCTGTTTTTCAAAATTTCTTCTAAAATCATGTTTTCACCGCTATTGTTTCCCATGGCAGACACATCTGGTGTTCTGTTCCCCCATTTGAATAAACCTGCGTGACTTTCTTTGTAAGTGTCCTGCAATAACCGCATTTGTTGCATACTTTTTTGCAATTAGTCCATTGTTTCTCCAGGATGCCATCTAAGCTTTTATTTGGAATATTATACAGGTCTTTTAAATCCTTGGGACAATCCAGAATGTCCATAAGATTCCCGTCATAACTTTCATTATAGTATGCATTCACACAATTCAGGATCCAGTCCACAAAATGCGTCCTGCCCCCGATCTTATAAACATCAGTGATATCTCTGTAGAGCTTGATATCCTCAGGTCTTATCCATGGGGATTTTATGATCAGTTCGGGATTTTCAATCCTTAATTCAAGGCATTTTAAGTAATAATAATCATCAAGCACATTGGGTCTTGGCTCAGGCCCGAAAGCATGAGAAAAGAAGTTAAAATGCGCATACCTGAATGGGCAGCGGTAAAGGCAACCTTCATTGACAAGGAGCTTTAATTCGCAATCCACAGAATCCCTGATTGCATGAAGAACATCAAAATGCCGGTTTACATTTGAATCAATTACTATTGATTTTGCGCCAAGGTCTTCGAAGAATTCGGCCTTTTGCGGGGAATCCACAAAAGCAAGCACCGATACTACAACATCCACATCAAAATCCCTTGAAATGGTCTCAACAAGATAAGGATCCGCAACAACAATGGAATCAACCCCGATATCCACAAGTTTTTCAACATACCAGTGGTTTGTCCTGTATCCTTCAGGAGTAAGCTGGCGCCCTCCCATGCAGCTTGAATTCAACACAAGTTCCATCTTAACCCCGTTCTTATGGGCGAACTCAGTCTGTTCCTTTATATCCTCAAGCTGGGGGGAGGCAAGATTGCTCCTTCCCGTGCCTATATAATCAGGGGAACCTGCCATGAAAATAGAGTATATCTTCTCCTTCTGGGTCAATAATTCCTTGAGGCTGTCGATATGTCCTGGGGATGGGACGAAAAGCTTCATGATTTTCCCTCTTAGTTCCAATTATGATAAATGTTTTGCAGGATTATTTTGAAAACAGTAAGAACTTAATACTGAAAAGTAATTTAGATATATATGGGTATTATAATTGCAGTATCAAATATGCAAACATCCTTTCCTTTAAATGTTAATTTGGAGGCTCTCGCAGTTATTTCCCTTATTGTTTCGGTTTTTATCACATTATTGATTTTAGATTCCAAATATTGGAACAGATGGGCTTCAAGCACCCTTGATGCGATCACAATTCCTATGCTAATCACTTTTGCAGGTATAGTTATTTATAAAATCATTTTAATAGTATAGGCAATATACCAAAAAGAAGCATATTTGTAATACCGTTGATGGCCAGGATAAAGGGAAAGCTCCTTGTCTTCTGAAATATATAACCTATGACAACTCCAAATAAGGTTGCTAATAATATTTCGTTGATTTGCCCATAAACAGAATGCATTATTCCGAACAAAATAGCGGTTAAGAAAAGTCCCTTCTTTAAGCCAATTACTTTTTCAAGCCTGGTCTGGAGTATTGATCTGAATATAAGTTCTTCCGCTAGCCCTATGAAAACAAACATCACAATAGCGATTTGTACAAGGTTAGAAATCTGGATATTTTCGATCAGGGCGGAGGGGTCAAGAATGCTGTACTCAAGTACTGCAAAATCTATACCGATAACAAGAGCAATGGGGAGGTAAATATGGAGACGTTTGAAATTTATTCCGATTTCACTTAACGAAATATCCTGATTTTTTAGTATAATATAAATTGGTATAAATATGATACTATTTATCAAGACATACCAAAAAAAAGTAAATGTAAAGAATTGGGGCATTACCAGACTTATAATCCGCATCAAAATCAATAATATCATACTTTGGAGAACTTTTTTGATATCTGATTGGAAATTGCTGAAAATTAAGGCCAGACTTATTAACTGAAGATTTATTATATGTATTGGCAAGCCAATATTCACCTGGCCAAAAAACATCATCAGTTCGCCGGATACTATTCCCAGTGCAGGCAGATAGATTTCTCTTTTCATTTTGTTATATTCTCACACATATTTATTCAGTCGTTAGAGTATCTTCTTTAAATAACCATAGTGATGGGTATAAAGGTTATGTTTTGTTCTGACGGAGTTGAGACCGATACGACATGGGAGTCCGTAAGTATAAACAACCATAATCTATTTCAATCCAATATATCAATACTATACTGCCTGTTGGAAAATTTACATTTTTTTCCATATATAAGCTGCTTATGGGGGATAAGTTTAGACAAACTCTTTAAAGGGGATACGATGAAAATAAGAGAAATAAATAGTGTTGATGAATTCAAATCTATAAAAGAAACATGGAATGATCTTCTTGGAAAGAGCCATGATAGAAACATATTTTTAACATGGGAATGGCTTTTCAAGTGGTGGGAACATTTTAGCACTAACAAAAAAATGCAAATATTGATAATTGAAGATCAGGATAATATAATTGGAATTATGCCATTGCTTTGTTCAACTTATCATACTTTTCTTTTTAGCTATGATGTTGTCGAAAATATTGGAATAAATCTGTCTGATTACGGAGGAAGTATTATTTATTCTGATATGGATGATGATCAAATCAATAAGATGTTTAATTTGATAAAAGATTATCTTAACTATAATAAACTTATTATTCGCTTCGACCAGCTGCCTGATGATTCAAAATTCTTTAAGATATTGCATAACAAATTATTCTGCGATTCATTATTTGTAGGAGAGAAGAAAACAGGTATTTCTTCATATTTACCTGTTCAATCGTCATTGGGTGATCACTTAAATAAACTGAGTAAAAAGTTTAGGAAAAATCTGCGAAGAGGAGAGAAAGATATTGAAAAAAATTATGGTAAAATAGAATTTAAAAAAATTTTAACACCAAATTCTTTAGATAAAAATTTAAAAGACTTTTGGAGTTTGAATCAAAAAAAGGTGAATCACCAAAATTTACCTTATTTTACTAAAACTCAAATGGAATTTTTGACTGAAGTATCAAAAGAACTAGCAAACAACGGATGGTTAAATCTCTCCTTTCTGGATGTAAATGGACAGCATGCATCCGTTGTTTTAGGTTTTGAATATGAAGATAGATACTATTATTACCAAACAGGATCCGACCCAAATTATTCATCCTATTCCATTGGTAACATTCATATACTCTACATATTAGAAGATTTAATTGCCAGAGGTTTAAAAGAATTTGATTTTTTAAGAGGAGATGAAGCATATAAACTTAGATGGCAGTCTCTGCTAAGGAATAATTATCGGATTGTGATTATGCCAAAAAGTTACATTTCTAAGTTCCAATTTAAAATTCTAAATTGGATTTTCCTATATGATGAAATTAAAAAACACAATCTAATAGAAAATTATAAATTATTTAAGTATAAAATTAAACAAATAAATGAGAATGAAAAACTAAAAAATAAAAAATAAGATATAATAATATAATCACACCGGAACCCAGGTTAAATTATGCGTTTTCTCAGAAAAATCTACAACGACTCACTCGTTAAAAATTTTCTATACCTTATGGCGACTAATTTCTTTAATCTTATCCTCGGTTTCTTTTTCTGGATTATAGTTGCCAGATACTACACACCTGATGAAGTTGGAACAACTTCCGCATTATTATCAAGCATGCTCCTTATTTCAATGATAAGTACCCTGGGTTTCCAGACAGCTTTTATATTCTACCTGCCAAGAGACCGAATAAACGCCAATAGAATTATAAACTCATGCATGACTTCAAGTATCGTTGCTTCGCTTGTTTTTTCATTTATTTTTATTTCAGGACTCAACATCTGGGCGCCGCCATTGAAATCTATTCTTAATGATTTAGAATTCGTCATGCTTTTTGTTGCAGTTACGGCTGTTACGACTATATCTGGGCATATCAGCAGCGCTTTCATAGCAGGAAGGAGATCTTCATTTCACATGACAAAAGAGATGCTTTTTGGTTTTTTTAAGATTCTTCCCCTCCAGGTGTTTTCAGTTTTCGGAGCTATAGGTATATTTATGGCATGGGGTATAGGAGTAATGATTGCAGTAGCTATTGGATTTTTTTTGTTATCTTTGGTATGGAAAGGATATTTACCCTCCCCCATGCTTGATCCCATAATTAAAAGCATGGCAGGGTATTCGGTAGGAAACTATCTTGCAGAGATTTTTTATGCTCTTCCGCGCCTTGTCCTACCTATAATGATAGTTAATTTGGTTTCTGCAGAATCCACAGGTTTCTTTTATATCGCAATGATGATAGGGGGTCTTCTCTATGGGATTCCACAAGCAATATCATACTCACTTCTCGCAGAATCCTCAGATGGTGGGGAATTATTGCACAAAGTGAAAAAATCAATAAAATTAAATGCTGCTATTCTTATTCCAGGAGTTCTGTTTTTTGTGTTTTTCGGTAAATTTGTACTAAATATTTTTAATCCACTCTATGCCAAGAATGCATCCATTACTCTATTAATACTTACAATTGCAGGTCTTCCTGTTTCTATTAACACTTTGTTTACAGCCGTCAGAAATGCTCAAAAAAGAGTTTCTAGTGTGGTAAAGATAAATGCAGGAGTTGCCGCTCTTACATTTGCTTTAGCTTATCCTCTTTCAAGAAGTGCAGGCATCGAGGGGGCAGCTTTTGCATTTCTTGCAGCAAATTCTCTTGCTGCGATTGTTGTGGTCAATAAGATGAAAAACCTAAACGGATTTATTTTAGATTCGGCAATATCAAAAGTAAGTGATGAATAATGACTCCTCCGTTAGACCATATTTTTATCCCGGTTGCGATACTTCTCTTATTTTCAAAGAAGCTCAATTTGAATCCAAGAGAAGTAATTGCTCTTAGTTTTTTTGCAGTGCTTCCGGATATAGACGGCATTTTTTTTGGCTCAAATAATATCCCCCTTCATAGAGTACTATTTCATAATATTTTTATAGTAATCATTCCTCTCTTGTTTTTTATGTTTACAAAGAGCAAGCAGGAAGTGTTCGGCATAATATGCTTCTACCTTACGTCCCATCTAATTCTCGATCTGTTTACTGGGGGCATATTCCTGTTTTATCCTGTTTACAATAACGTATTTTTTGCCCATGTAGAACTTTTGTTAAGCCATAGTAGTTTCATACCAGTGCTAGAATATGGTATTAGCAATAAAATTATGAACAATGGAATAGGAGAGCCAGCAATATCAAGTGAGAATGTCGCATTCGTTATATTATTAATTATTTGTGCAGCAATATCAGCTATCGTAATCCATAGAAAAACGGAGTAAAGTATTATTTATACGAAATTCGATCTTAAGAATTTGGTTACAATTCATTTTTTATATGTAAACTACTCAGGGCTAGAAGCCCTGAGCGTTTGTTGCTGTTTCGGTTCGTAGTGAAATCCATGGGTGCGGTTTTTCAGGGATTATACCCGAAGAATGCCATCCCGACAATTGTTATTAAGGGATAAGTTACACAATTGCAAGAGGTCGGATTCATCCCCTGCTTGAAAGCAGGAGGGTTCTCTACCCCTTGACCCCACGAACTAACATTTAAATATTGCTACAAGAAATAAGAAATAAGTATGCCCCAATACATTTTTGCATAAAGCCAACAATAGGCATAAATATATAAAGTATTTAAATAATAATTATTATCCAATTAAAAACAAAAATAAGGTATATTGAAGAATTAAAAATAAAGAAAAAATCCAATAAATCTTTAAAAACTTTAAAAACGGTATAAAACTATCGATTTACTTTTATTCTATAAAAATGTGGGTGAATCGGTGATTTCAATGAAAATATTAAATAAATACATAATAAAGTGTATATCGACGAAACAATTACTATTGAAATTAATAAAAGATGTGACGCATCAAGGAAATCCCAATATTATTATTGAATAAGTCAGGATTACACATACAAAAACAATTTAGAGCTACACGATTTTTAATTATAATAATCACTGTGATAATCATAATGTTTAAGTATAAGAACAAATATCATCCAAATTACAAGAAAATTAAATTATAGTTGTGATAATGACGAAAAATAAAAAAATTAAACAATAAACGATGGGATCAAAATGAACAATAAAACGAGATTAAAAATGAACAATAAAACGATGGGATCAAAAATAATTAAATATATAAAATCAGGATTTATTATATTTAATGTACTATTGATTTTGATAACAATATCCTCAGCAGCTACCAGCCAGACGCCTTATAGCGGAACTGCTTTGAAAGTGCCGGGCACTATTCAGGCAGAAAATTTTGACAACGGCGGCGAAGGTGTTGCATATCATGATACAGAAACAGTAAATCAAGGGCATCAGTATAGACTCGCAGATGGTGTAGATATTGAAAATACTTCAGATATCGGGGGAGGATATAACATCGGTTGGACTCTTCCAGGTGAATGGTTAGAATATACAGTTAATGTGGCTAACACAGGAAAATATAAACTGGAGGCCCGTGTAGCATATGGCGGCACTGGCGGCACATTCCATATAGAGTTCAATGGTGTTGACAAAACAGGCCCGATAACAGTACCTGATACTGGTAGTTATCAGAAATGGACAACACTAACAAAAACCGTATCTTTGAGTGCAGGTCAACAAGTCATGAAGATAGTTATGGACAAAAAAGGAGATTGGAATGTCGCCAACATAAACTATATTCGTATAACACCATCAGAATCTTCATACAGCGGAACTCCATTGGCAATACCTGGAACAATTCAGGCTGAAAATTTTGACTTAGGTGGCGAAGGTAGTGCATACCATGACACAGAAGCAGCAAATCAAGGGAATCAGTATAGACCCGCAGATGGTGTAGATATTGAACAAACTTCAGATATCGGGGGAGGATATAACATCGGTTGGAATCTTCCGGGAGAATGGTTAGCATATACAGTTAATGTAGCTAACAATGGAAATTATAAACTGGAGACCCGTGTAGCATATGGCGGCGCTGGCAGCACTGGCGGCACATTCCATATAGAGTTCAATGGTATTGACAAAA
>JBAQLI010000231.1:0-1697 GCA_049301735.1 Candidatus Methanoperedens sp. | reverse complement strand
AAATTTCATAAAATGTTTATAGAATTAATATATTACATTATTTAATGTGTTATCTTTTATAAAATCAATGTTTCAAAATATTTCAAAGCTTAATCGATCCCCATTTTAAATTACATTATTTAAATGTCATTTAAGCAGTTATTATTTAAAAATAAGTTATATAATATTTATTTACTGAAATTAATAAAAACGCTATCGAGAAAAATATTATTTGAGACGCACGAAAGGTACGGAATACGGGATACAAAGTATCGTCTGATCTTTTCGGCATATTCAACTTATGGGGATAATATGAAAATCAGGTTATTCAAGCAGGTTTCTCCATATACATATTACGGCTTAACATATGTTCCGGACTTAAACACCAACTGGAAAATATTCACTATGCAAGAAACGGAGAAATTTATTATATCGACAATGTGACGCTTAAAAAAATTTGAGTGGAAAAAAGTGAAGCTTCCCACAGCAGAGCTGTGGGGTATTCCGATAGAATCAAATTTCCTTATAAGCTCTCACAAAATCCACAAACAGAGGATTGTTATCTTTTGATTCTGATGTGCATGGACTTCCACCGCCAAATGGGACGTTGTTTCTTGGGCATGGTATGACTTGCAGCATTAAGAATATACCATTATCGAAGAGCGTGTTTCTGAGAACGTATGGTGTTCCTTGTGGTTTTCCATCGAAATATGGCTGGACTGCCCCATGCTCTGAACCATCATCCCACCAATATAAACCGTATCTATGAAACCCTTGAGATAAATCATCTGCTGATGTTATTTTGTATCCTTTTGCGTTAGAACGATTGTCGTCATGGATGTTAGTCAGACTTACATGCAAGTTTGGTCTTGACATAATAAGTTCTTGTATATCAATCTCAGCTAATTGACTTTTATCCGTCCCGGAGTTATCAGTTTTCAACATCGGAAGTGACCAGAATGAAAACCATGAACCGTCTCCTTCCCCATTCACGTTGGTAGGATACTTCATAGATGCTTCAAAATACCCATATCTCTGACTGAATTTTGCTTCCCGTAATGTTAAACCACCGGTATTCATTATTGCCCTGTTTTCGTACTGCCATGAATTTGCCAGGTTTGAATAGTCGATAGTTCCACGAAGTGACAAAATACCGTTATTGACTGAGATACCTGTCCATTGTTCAGGACAATTCCCTTTGTTGCACCACATCTGTTTTGCATATCCGCCAAGCCATTTACTCTTATCAACTGTTGTTCCGCTAAATTCATCTGAAAATGTCATAACCCAATGCTTCCCAGGTGCATTTTGTGGCAAGCTATATGTGGGCGTTGGTGTTGGTTCAATTGGTGTAGGGATTGGTGTAGGGATTGGTGTAGGGATTGGTGTAGGGGGTTCAGTTGTAACCTTTTCTAATCGAATGTCATCGATGTAATAGGTATCACCCGCTTGTGCAAATGGTGCCAGCCAGAACATCAGACGGCCATCGTTCACCGTGTCTGCGAAACCGCTAGTGGTAAATTCAGTCGCAAAGGTCTGCCAGTCCGTTCCAAGATCAGGCGTAAAATTTAAACCGTAGTTAGTAAATGGAGTATCATGTTTAATCAAATTTACGGCCAAATCGTGTCCGCTTGTTGAATAGGCTGCAAAACTCAACCGGTAGCGGGTGTTTGGTTCAAGGATTCTCTCTTCCTGGTACAACTGGATGTTCGCACCTC
>JBAQLI010000230.1:0-12424 GCA_049301735.1 Candidatus Methanoperedens sp. | reverse complement strand
ATCTGATATTGCTAACTCCCCTTTAATCATACATGTTATATATTTATTGAATCTGGTTCTAATAACTTACGTAGCAACGATTTGCTTTAGATGAGCGTAGAACTATATGAAATGTCCAAAAATATTTGACACGCATGAGGGATTAAAAACAAATAGATTACATATTTTTATTTTGTGTTTGATATTGTTTTCTTTTTTGCCGTCATTAGTGGAGGCAAAAACTGCTGAAGAATGGTATAATGAAGGCGTTGGCTTGAATCAAGCTGGAAGGTATGCAGAAGCAATCAAAGCATTTGATGAAGCATTGAAAATTAATCCACAGTATGCTGGAGCTTTTAATAACAAAGGAATTGCTCTCCGATCTAAAAAGATACGAAGATGCAATTCAAGCCTATGATGAAACCTTGGAGATTAATCCACAGTATGCCGATGCATGGTATAACAAAGGAAATGCTTTCAAGAATATTGGAAGAAACGATGAAGCAAACAAATCATTTGAAGAAGCATCGAGGTTGCAAGAAGCACCTGGATTTGAAATAATATTTTCAATCGCCGGGCTGATCATGATAACACATTTATTCAAAAGAAAGAATTTTTGAAAATTGCTTTTCAATAACGATATGTGTTGCACTATGACAAAACTACAACACGAATAGAAACGCCCTCAAAAAAGAAGAATCAAGAGTCCAGCGAATAAAACTCTCAAAAATTTTAATTTCTTTTTTCAGCGTTCAAAATTAAAATTCTGTTTTACGATCTTAAGAGCACAATAGTTCCCGCACATAGTGCATGCTTCTTCATCGTTGGGTGAACGGCTGTCTCTTACTGATCTTGCATATTTGGGGTCGATTGCAAGCTCATACATCTTTTCCCATTGAAGATCACGCCTTGCTCTTCCCATGTCCATATCACGCTGGCGATCTTTGTTCTTGACCATATCACCTATATGCGCCGCGATCCTTGCAGTTATAACTCCCTGCCTTACATCATCCACATTTGGAAGAGCAAGATGTTCAGCCGGTGTAACATAACAAATGAAATCCGCGCCGTAAGCGCTTGAGAGAGATGCACCGATTGCTGCCACGATATGATCGTATCCCGGCGCGATATCCGTAACAAGCGGCCCGAGCATATAGAAAGGCTTCTCCCCGCTCAAACGCTTCATGAGTATTACGTTTGCTTCTATTTCGTCAAGCGGGATGTGACCTGGCCCTTCGACAATTGTCTGGACGCCTGCTTCGTGCGCCTGATCTGATAGCTCCGAGTTCATAATAAGTTCCTGGATCTGCGCCCTGTCAGTGGAATCATGAATCGCACCTGCACGCATGCCATTGCCCATGCTGAGTGTGACCTCATGTTCTTTCATTATCTCAAGAAGATAATCGAATTCGCTGTAAAGAGGGTTTTCTTTTTCATTATGCAACATCCATGCTGTCATGAAAGCACCACCGCGTGAACAGAGTCCTCCGAACCTGCCCTGTTTTTTAAGCCGCTCCACTGTGAAAAGGTTAATTCCCGTATGTATCGCCATGAAATTTGTGCCCAGCTTTGCCTGTTCAGCAGTGACCTTAAAGAGATCATCTTCTTTCATATCCACAACAGAACCGTATTTTCTGATCGCTTCGATAAAAGCCTGGTACAGGGGTACGCTTCCTACTGACAGGGTTGTAGAATCAATGACCTTTTTCCTGATATCATAAAAATCCCCGCCTGTTGAAAGTTCCATCAGGGTATCGGCACCTGTTGCTTCTGCAACCCTGGCTTTCTCGATTTCCATGTCCACATCCACAATATCGGATGATGTCCCGATAGAGGCGTTAACTTTTGTGCGAAGCCCCTTCCCGATCCCGCAGGGTTTTGTATAGCGATATGGGCTGACCGGGATCACTATCCTCCCGCTTTCTATCCCGCGCCGCACAAATTCAGGTTCAATGCCTTCGATTTGTGCCACTTTTTTCATTTCTTCAGTAATGTTGCCATTTCTTGCTTCAGTGATAAGACTCATAAAAATTACCAGCTTTCGAAATGTGGCAATTATACTTAAATATGTTCAATCATAAAAATTGATTTTAAATCAAGTAAAGTTGATTTATCCTTTTGCCACTCCCATTGGCATGAGCTTTACTACTTTTCTTGCAATTCCAAGCTGGTGTACTACGTCAACAACTGCTTCACTCGATTTATAGACGCCAGGAGCCTCTTCCGCAATTATCGAAGGATGCGTGGCCCTGACGGATATTCCCATTGCTGCAAGATCCTTTTGTATGGTCTCACCATGGAATTTATGCTTTGCAGCCCCGCGGCTTGAGACCCTGCCTGACCCATGACATGCACTTCCGAAGGTGAGTTCCATTGCCTTTTCTGTCCCATGCAGCACAAATGACGGGGTGCCCATACTGCCCGGGATCAATACTGGCTGCCCAACTTTCCTGTAAATCCGGGGAACATCATTATGTCCGGGCGGAAATGCCCGTGTAGCGCCCTTTCGATGGACATAAATCATCTTTTTTTCACCATCAATGGTATGCTCTTCCAGTTTTGCCACATTATGCGCCACATCGTAAATGAGATCCATTCCAAGGTCATCACGTCCGAAAAAGCGCGTGAATGCTTCCCTTACCCAGTGAGTGATTACCTGCCTGTTCGCCCAGGCATAATTGGCGCCAGCAGCCATGGCTTTATAATAATCCTGGCCTTCCTGTGATTCAGCAGGCGCACAGGCAAGCTGCCTGTCAGGAAGTGTGATTCCGTATTTATGTGTGGCTTTATCGAGTATCTTGAGATAATCATCGCATATCTGGTGACCTGCGCCCCGCGAACCGCAGTGTATCATGACCGTGACCTGGCCTTTATGAAGCCCGAAAACCTTTGCAACTTCATGGTCATATACTTCATCCACATATTGCACTTCAAGGAAATGGTTGCCGCTGCCAAGGGTGCCGAACTGTGGTTTTCCCCTTTTTCGCGCCTTCTCACTAACTTTTGCAGGGTCGGCTATTTTCATATAACCACTCTCTTCGCAATGTTCGATATCTTCTTTCATTCCATATCCGCTTTCTACTGCCCATTTGGCGCCATGAAGGAATGCATCAGTCAGTTCACTGTCCGATGCGCGAAGTTTGCTTTTTGAGCCAACCCCGGATGGGATCTCATGGAAAAGAAGCTCAATGAGTTCTTTCATCCTGGGGCGCACTTCATCAACTGTGAGATTTGTTTTGATTATCCTGACCCCGCAATTGATATCGTATCCAACACCACCCGGGCTGATAATACCTGTATCCCTGTCAAAAGCCGCAACTCCCCCGATGGGAAAACCATAACCTGAATGCGCATCTGGCATTGCCATGGCGAATTTCTGGATACCCGGAAGGGTTGCAACATTTGAAACCTGGGTAAGTGTGTCAAGTTCAAGGCTATCAAGCAATTGCTGTGAAACAAAAATGCGCCCGGGCACTCTCATACCGGGTTTGTAATCCATGGGTATGTCCCATGTGTAATCATTAACTTTCTTGAGGATGCTTGCAACATCGTTTGTACTTACTTCTGACATGGTTCCTTTCCTTTCCTTTCCTTTCCTTTCCTTTCCTTTCCTTTCCTTGCTTTGCGTTCTTTGCGTACTGGTATGAAAAAAAAATAACAACTAACTCGTACGAACTGATACGAACTCACGTGCCGGAGTTCGTTCGTGTTCGTTTGTGTTCGTTGTTGATTTCTACAGTTTTTTTCATATTCATCTATGAACTTGGTTCATAGCCGACTTTGTGGTGAATAAAACTCAACCACCTCAAAGAACGCGAAGGTCGCAAAGATCAATTTAAAATCAATATAAAATGGTTGATTAATATCCTTATTCATCGCAAAGATATTAAGTTTGATGCAATTTCGAGTACAATTTCAGGTATCAACAACAACCTGAACCCGGAATCTCCCGGTTTCATCCTGCTCAACCTCAAGTTCATGTAAAGTCACAGCTTTCACCTGTGTATCGAACTTGTGGTTCGAAAGGTCAATTCGTACACCCGATGCTATCCCCTTCAATGAAAAATCTTCGCCTGTTTTCACGATCTTTTCAATCCTGAATTCAAAGAATATGATCTCATCCACTTCAAACAGGTATAATAATTCTGATAGCCAGTCAACAAGAAGCATTTTGATATCAGGCGATGTTAATTCGATATTTCTTTCCTCGCTGGCCTTTAAGCTTGATGTATCTATCATCACATTGAACAGGGCAAGCGCAGCATTCGCAAAAGCCTCTTCAAGTGTAAGACCAAAAGCCCTGAACTTGGCATCTGCTATGTGGTACAGGAATTCGTATTTTCCTTCATATTTTCCTTCGCTTTTTTCCCCGGCCATCAGTCTTCGAATCCGATCCTCTTGATATCTTCAAGTATATCTTCGATCTTTTCAAGCTCTGTCCTGAATTCCGAATATGCCTCTTTAGCAGATTTTGTGGCAACAGCGCCCTGCGTAGAAGGAATGATCAAACCCTGCTGCTCAAGAACACGCAGGGAATATCGTACAAGGTGGTCAGGTATATTTGTTTCAATCGATATTTTTAATATTCCGATAGGTCCGCTATCTATCACTTTCTTTAAAATGATGATGTGCCTTTTTAATAATTCAAGTTCGTGCTGGACTCTTAGGGTTAGCATGATCAGTCTTTAGAGTTGTAACTATGAGCATATCTAATTTAGCATATAACTCCAAAAATAATGTAATAGAAAATACTATTTATGGAATATGATTAAAAGAAATGAAGAAAAAGATTATTTCTTGAATTCGGTGTAACCGCACTTACCGCATGAATTGCGGTTCTTGTGTTCACCAAGAAATACCCCTGGTCCGCATCTTGGACATGAGGGTTTTATCTTTTCTGCTTTATTTCCGCTGATTTTGTAGAATTTATTTATTGCCATTGAAATCCCTTTATTTTTCTTTATCTTTATTTAGCCTCAGGTTTAGGTTCGACCGGGGCTGCAACAGGTGCTGCCTCAGCGGGCTGTCCTTCAACTACCTTGGGTGCATCCCTTGCAATCAGGTGCTGATGAGCAAGTTGTTTCAGGCGTTCTTCTGTCTCGTAGAGAGACACTGTCCCGACCATTTCCTGCTTTCCATATATCGTATCGAGATGCTCAACCACGATCAATTCCGGCTTGGAATTGAGCAGCGCTGCAAGTTTGTTCTTTAATTCTATTCTCGTAGCCGTTGTTTTATTTTTTACAGCCACCGAAATCTCTCGTCTTTTTAACAAGGGATTTGTCTTATCTTTGATAATTTGGATTTCCATTATTATTTCTCCTTACATTTCATTCGATTAAGTAATAATTGTATTTCTTTCTTCTTGTCCTCGGTAACGCGAACAACTACCGCCCCTTTGTCAGGCAAACCATATATAATTACTGATGATATGGGCGCCATGGCAATCGCAGGAAGAGCTGCCAGGTCTTCTTCGCCACTGATGACTATCTGTATGTGTTTATCGGATCCCATAGCCGCCTGGATCTCATGCAATAGTTCTTCCGTTATTATTCCAGGTGGGCTTTCCACAGTTATGGTCTTGAAATGACCATGCTTTGTTCCCTGTGTGATCTGATCGGAAACAGGGCTGCGTTTTGTCTTATTATCAACAAATGATATATCAGGAATAAGACCGGCATTTAGAAGATTGAATGTCACAATATCGCCGACAGATATCACTTTAGTACAATTTTCCAGATCATGGATGATTTTTTTTGTAGTCTCGATCCCGTTTCCGGGATATAACTCTCCGTGGAGTTGCCTTAGTTCATCTCTTAACTCAACAGGCAGGCAGTATCCTTTCAAGTTACCTGACCTTCAACGCATATTCACCGGGTAATTTGACTCCAAGTCTTTTTGCAATCTGTGATTTTTCGGGGTCGATTATTACTACATAACCGCTCCAATCGCTAGTAAGAGCCGTTGAATTGCAATATGAGCAGACCTGGCTTTTTTTCACTATCCTGTGGCATTCCCTGCAAACATTATCCGGCATTTATGCTCCCTCAGGTTTTGATTCATCCTGGTTTTCGGGTTTTGGCAAGTCTTCTTTCTTTTTCTTCTTAGACTTTCCTTTGTCTTCGGTTTCTTCCCTGGGTTTTCGGGCTTCTTCGATCCAATCCATCTTGCCAAGTGCATGCTGGCGCATGGTGAGGCCGATCTTGCTGTCCCTGGGTTCGCGCTCATTCAGGCTAACAGCGATTATCCTTGCTCTTATGCGGTCTCCTTCTGTGACCGAACGGCCGGATTCCTTTGTTATCAGGCGGGAATTTTTCTCATCATAAGTAACGAATTCATCAGTCAGCTGGCTTACATGCACAAGGCCGTCAAGAGGACCAATTCCTACAAACACTCCGAACTGGACTACTTCAACTACACTGCCTTCGATGATCTCCTGGAGTTCAGGCATGAAAGTCAATGCGTCAAAAACCACATCGTAATATACTCCTCCGTCCCCGGCAAGTATATGTCCTTCTCCAACTTCAATAATATCCTTGACCGCAACTATCGCACCCATCCTTTTGTCAACAAGTCCTTCAAGTTTTTCCCGCAAAGCGATTTTTACTGCCTGCTCAACTGGTTCGCCAAGTAATTCTGGTGCAATCCTCACCGTATCTGCTAATCTCATTTTCTTATACATCTAAATCCTCTTAAAAAGGTATTATATACTTAAACGAGTTCTATCTCGAAGATACACATTAGTAACTCCCTTACTACATAATCTTTTCTTTAATTCTATATCATTGGTAAGAACTGCCGCATCCATACCAACTGCCAGGTCTATTATAATATCATCTGCATACCCGTTCTTGTCAATTATAGTACACCTGTCCAATAAAGATAATGCTATTTTGGCAGCAGTCCTGTCCTTGCTGCGGCCTGTCGACACGATCTTTTCAAGCTCCTTTACAGAAGCGCTTGGAACAATATATGAAAAAAAACCCAATTGTTGCAATTCGGAAAATATATCTATTCCGAATTGTCCCGGGATCATCAAACCATTTGTATCTATGATCACTTTTGATCTCATTTATATTCTTTCAATATACCTGAACCGATAAGCCTCCAGCGCGCGCCTACACGCCTGCTGATCGCGATATGAGAGCCTTTATCTGCGCATATTGGCCTTTTGAGTTTGACTTCTGCATCCATAGGCCTTGCGCTTGTGACTACACCAATAGTTGTCGCTGTTCCCAGATTCAGCATTAAGGGTTCATTCGAACGTATCGGTTCAACTGTAGATTCATCACTTACCCCGACAACCCGTTCAAGAAGTTTTGTTTCCATTACAAAACCTTCTATAGTCGGCGGTAATTTTCCCGGAATACCTGCGACCTGCCCCACAAGTGCATCGCTTTTCGTGATCGAGGGATCAAGTTTAGTGCCAATTCCAATAAGTCCTCCCGGTCTTGCTTCTTCCAGCTCATCTTTCCCTGCATGGATAGTTGTGATAACAGTTTTTATTGGAACCCATTTGACAGTTCCGCCAGTTTCGACTTTTCTTCCTGGTCTCATTTCAATTTCATCACCGGGCCTGAAAATACCACTATTCAGGGAACCTCCGATCGCGCCTCCTTTTAGATTTTCAGGAAGAGTGCCAGGCCTGTTTATGTCGAAAGAACGTGCAACGAACATTAAAGGTGATTTTTCAAGATCATGTTCCGGGGTAGGGATATATTTTTCAATAGCTTCGATGATCAGATCTATATTTGCATTCTGCTGGGCAGAAACCGGTATGATCGGAGCATTTTCCGCAACCGTACCTTTTACGAAAGCCTTTATCTGATTGTAATTTTCAAGCACTTTCTCGCGCGGGACAATGTCGATCTTGTTCTGGATAATAATAATATTCTTTATCCCGAGGATATTCAATGCCATCAGATGCTCTTTTGTCTGCGGCTGGGGACAATTTTCATTTGCCGCAATAACAAGAAGCGCGCCGTCCATAAGAGCTGCGCCTGATAACATTGTCGCCATCAATGTTTCATGACCGGGAGAATCCACAAATGATATTGAGCGAAGCACATTTGTTTTTGCACCGCATTTCTCACAGACTTCTTTGACAGTAAAACTTTCAGGTTCAGGACAGTTAGGACATTTCCTTAAAACGATATCCGCATAACCAAGCCGGATTGAAATGCCTCGTTTTATCTCTTCGCTATGCCGGTCAGTCCAGACGCCTGAAAGTGCCTTGACAAGAGTTGTCTTGCCGTGGTCAACGTGTCCTACAATGCCAATATTTACAACAGGTTGCAATGAAATCCTCCGAAAATGATGCTCCTACATTGGGCTCTTTGTATTTAATGGCTTTTACTTTAAAGTTCTTTCCATTTTCATCACTGTTTGCCTGCAAATATCATATTTATCACATTGCGCACAATCTTTCCAGATGGTTTTTTTCTCGCTATTTTGAAGCTTTGTAAATCCTTTCTTTTCAAAGAAAACAGGTGATGTAGTACGAAGATAAACGATATCTGTCAAATCCTGCGCACGTTTTAAGATAACATCCACGAGTTTTGAACCCACACCTTTGTTCCGATAAGATGGAAGTATCGCAATGGAACGCAATTCCACCACATCCCCCAGATCAAGACATGCGCAGCCTATTATCTTATTATTCGTTTGTGCAACTATGAATTCAGGCAGGTTTTTTTCAACATTTTCTGTGTCAAGATAATAAAAAGAAAGGATGGTTTTAATATCCTTCAAATCTGCCTGTGTTGCCTTTCTGATGTCGATATCCATTCAGATTTAATTCTTATTTTTATTTTCTCTTCTTTGGAGGCTCAGGCAAATCAGAGCTTTTGATCTTCTCTGCCTGTTTCAAACTCTCTTCAGTTTCACGGGCCATCTCCTTTTCAATACTTTGAAGCTCTTGCCTGAGCTCCTCCGGCCTTGGTATCCTTCCAAGCACTTCATCTGCTGTACCAACGATCTTTTCCGTATCCATAGGCGACCCGATTTCCTGGATCTTCTCGGAAGCTCCAAGGTATTTTGCAGCCTGTTCGATCATCTTTGATATCTCCATCGGGAAAATGATTTTGGTGGCCTGGCCGTTTGCCACGCTTTTCATCATATCCATAGTCAGAACAGTCAGAGCTTTCTTATCAAGAGGCACTGAACCAACTGAAAGTATTCTTAGTCCCTGTGCTTCTCCCTGTGCCCTTAATATCTGTGAAACCCTTTCACCTTCCGCTTCCAGGATCTTTGACTGCCTCACACCTTCGGCATTCAATATATTTGCCTGCTTGGAGCCTTCTGCCTGAAGGATCGCTGCTTTCTTCTGGCCGTCTGCAAGTAAAATGGCCGCTCTTCGCTTCCTTTCAGCAGATGTCTGTTCCTCCATAGCACCTTTTACTGTGCCGACAGGATCGACTTCCCGTATCTCCACAGCTTCTACCTTAACACCCCATGCATCTGTGGAATGGTCAAGAATATCACGGAGTTTTGTGTTAATAAAATCACGATTATAAAGGATCTCATCAAGTTCCATGTCACCCACTACGCTTCTAAGCGTGGTCTGCGCAAGTGATAGTACTGCTACATGATAATTGACGACTTCAAAATATGCTTTTTCAGGATCTATGACCCTTATATAAACAATTGCATCAACATTGGTGGGCGAGTTATCCTTGGTGATGACTTCCTGTCGCGGGACATCAAGGACCTGTGTCCTCAGGTCAAGCCTTATAACATCGCTTATCAGTGGAAACACCCAGTTAAAACCAGGATTTAACCGTTTCTTGTATTGTCCCAGAACTATCCATAAAGCCTGTTCATAAGGCTGTATGATCGCAACCCCTGAAATAAACAGTATCAATATTGCTACTGCGATAAATATCGCGATAAACATTTCATATGCCATTTTACATCTCCTCCTTTACTCTTACATGAACTCCTTCTGAGTTTATTACAATTACTTTCTTTCCTTCTTCAATTACGCTATCTGAAGTTGCGCTCCATATCTGGTTTCCGATCTCGATTTTTCCTGAAATTGATCCGGGATGAACTGTTTTCACGACTACTCCCTTCTTTCCTGCCAGAATATCCATACTTGTTGTCTGTGGTTTCTGCCCCGGCGCTATTTTCCGATAAAAGGTGATTGTGATGATACTGGAAACCAGTGCAATTATAACTATTATGGCAGGGGCGTAATCCTGTGCTACCTCGGGAATTAAAAGAGTGACTACTCCAAGTACTATGAGCGTCGTTCCCGGGACAGCCACAAAAAAACCTGGTTGTGCTGCTTCAACTATAAGAAGCCCCAGGCCGATAATTACCATCAGCCAACCGACGTCCAATTCCATAGACTTTAAGATAGTTCTTTATAGTATATATTTGTTTATGAATTTTATGAATACCTATTCGGAAAATCCGCTGGCGTTAATCCAGGCATGATTCCACGGGAAATTCAGTCACACTTCTGTTTTCGGTTTTTGGATGCAAGATTTGCGATCCTGGCTGCAAAAGCCCCGGCCACAAAACCCGCATCTATATTAACTACAGCAAGAACAGAACAGGATTGGAGCATAGATAATAGCGCAGCATCGCCCTTTCCCCCGGCGCCATATCCCGTTGATACAGGAACCCCGATCACCGGGACGTCAACTAAACCCGATACTATTGCAGGAAGTGTTCCTTCGCGACCCGCAGCAACAACAACTGCATCCACTCCAACTCTTTCAAGTTTTGCCAATTCAGGAAAAAGCCTGTGTATCCCTGCAACACCTACATCATATATTGCAGTTACAGAACAGCCCATTTCTTCTGCTATTACTTTTGCTTCTTCTGCCACAGGGATATCAGCAGTGCCGGCTGAAATAACACCTATTCTTCCCTCTGTTTTGGCTATTGATTCTCCTATTATCACGATTCTTGCACGTTTTTCCCACCTGATCCTGGAATTCGTTTCATTTGCTAATAATACCAATGAATTATAATTATCCTCACATACGCGGGTTATTATGGCACGGCCTTCATTTTTTAAATGGACACGTGCAATTGATACTACATCTTCACAGGTCTTACAATCAGCGATTATGGCTTCGGGAATACCCACTCTCTTTGCGCGATGAACATCCACCTTTGCAATATCTGATAATAATTCGAAGTTTATGATGCGAAGCTGCTTTTCTGCTTCATCAAGACTTAAATCGTTATTTTTCAATTTTTTTAATATATCAGATATATCCATGCATTGGATAATGCTGACATATCCTTTATTTTTTTGCATACATCAAAATTTATTATATGATGCGCTAATTTAGTCACTGAATTCAAGGGGATTTTACATCTGATCGATCTAACGCTAACCAAATATTATGCACAGGATATCAAATCGGTTCTTGGGTCGCTGGGTACTTCAACTGAAGGACTTACAGAACAGGATGCTACAACGCGCCTGAATAAATATGGGCAGAATGAAATTATTGAAGAAAAAAAAGTATCACGCCTTGAAATGCTGTTATCCCAATTCAAGAGTTTCCTGATTATTATATTGCTGGCAGCAGCGGTCGTATCTGCTTTGCTGGGAGAGATCGCTGATTCTATAATAATTTTGTTGATAGTCATATTCTCCGGTGTCCTTGGTTTTTTCCAGGAATACAGGGCGCAAAATGCGATAGATGCATTAAAGCAGATGGCAGCCCCAACCGCACGGGTCTTAAGGGATGGCAGGGAATCAATAATACCCGCATCAAAGATCGTGCCCGGGGATATTATTTTTTTGCAAACAGGTGACGGGATACCTGCAGATTCCCGCCTTATTGAAGCTATCAATCTGGAAATGGATGAAGCATCACTTACCGGAGAATCGGTTTCCGTCCAGAAAAAAACAGATCCATTAATAGAAGAACTCCCGATAGCTGATAGAAATAATATGGCATACATGGGAACATCGGTTTCAATCGGAAGGGGAAAAGCTGTTGTTACTGCCACTGGTATGCAAACTGAACTTGGCAGGATCGCAGGGATGCTGGAAAAGATCGAACAAGAAAAAACACCTTTGCAGGAAGGCCTGGACAGGTTAGGGAAGTGGATCGGAATAATTACTCTTGTTGTTGTTGCAGTTGTATCAATTCTCGGAGTCCTGAGTGGATTTGGGGTTATTGAAATGTTCATCTGGGGTGTCGCACTGGCAGTCGCTGCTGTTCCTGAGGCTCTTCCTGCTGTTGTTACAGTGTGCCTTGCACTGGGGGTGCGAAGAATGGTAAAGCACCATGCCCTTATCAGGAAACTGCCATCGGTGGAAACACTGGGTGCGACTACAGTAATTTGTTCCGATAAAACAGGAACGCTAACCCATGATGAAATGACAGTCACAAATATTTTTATTGATGGCAGAATGCTTGAAGTCACCGGTGCCGGTTATGAACCGGATGGGGATTTTCTTGAGGGTAACCGG
>JBAQLI010000229.1:0-24565 GCA_049301735.1 Candidatus Methanoperedens sp. | reverse complement strand
CGACAAACCGAGGGTAATTATTAGGATTTTAAGCTGGTTTTGAGGAGAAAAATCTATTTTTCTTTAAGAAAATGGTAAAAATCATATCCGGGGGATAAAATTATGAGGGTTAAACGACAATCTCTATTACACTTCTGCCGACTTCCCGAATTCATTCTGAGGATCGGTCACATTTTCTTAGCTCTGATGCAATCCTCTATGTAATGTGTTCGACTCCTGCAGGTCCCCTTTTCAATCTGCTGATCCATCCACTGAACCATCTTTTTATCCAGGCATGCCGTCACTCTTTCGACTTCTTTTTTCCTTCTTAACATCGTGTCCCCTTTTGTATTCCTCGAAGTCCGAGATCTCTTGGCTGCCTTACACATCTCGATTCTCTATCCCAGTTTTCTTCCTGAGCAGAACCTTCAGTCTCTGGCTGGCGCTGAGCATTATCTTGGTCTTTATTTCTCTGAAATCTGCATCGTAGATAGCTCGTGGAAACTTTCTGATTCCATCCTGAAGGCAGTGGAAACTTGCCCCATGCTCTACAATCCGCGATCACAGTCCGCCACATTCTCTTAACCCTCCTTTATTAAGATACTAATTTTATTACCTTTCATCCTCCACTCCGTTATTTATAAAACACTTAATCTTACAACATATAATAGTATTGGTAGAATTAGCGAAGGACCACGATTAATTTTCGTTAAAAAATACAATATGAAGAAGTTATACAAATCCCAATAATTTTTATTGCCTTTTGACAACCACTTTCCCTGTTGCATTCACGACTATGGTAATTTCATTTGGCGCCGATAGCTCCAACTTGTCTATCCCGAGCAGCCTTCTTAGCACAAGTTCCCTGTTCTCCTCCAGGAATTTCAAGATCGCCTTTTCAAGAATCGCCTGTTGCTCGTTAGTAAATGATTCCACTGTACCTCCTTATCATTTTACTCGCTGTATTCCCAGTCATAATTGTATCTCATAGCGGTAATGGACTCAGATACCTGGGGACCTTCGAAATAGTATCTCTGTTTTATACAGGTGAAATCAGCAAAATCATTCTGGAAATTATCGAACATGGTTATGGTTTTACCCATGAGTTCTACAGAATTGGAGTATTCGGGTTTGATCGCAGCATCTATGTAAACCAGCGGTGCATGGTACATCCTGACCAGCTGTGCACCGTAAGAATCAACTTTAGTCTGAGTATCGAAATTGATATTCCTGATTGTCTTACCGCGCACCCCTACGTCATTGATACTGCGTCCTCCCACAGAATATGTGGCTTCTTCTACCTGGATCTTACACCCAGCCCACCCCTGAGTAACGAAGGCTTTTAATGAAGCTCCCGATAGAGTCCCGTACCTGTTGTTGGTATAATGCACCTGCGCCTGTCCGGCTTTAATCCACAAGAAAAAACTTTCAGTAAGCTCGTTCATGTTCCCATCGCCGCCGTTTATGGTAACTAATCCCCCTTTATCCAAACCTGTAGGATTGGTGATCCTAATCCTCAGATAAGACCGTATAGGGGAGGGCTGAGCATCAGCATAAAACTCTTCCAGGTTTGTGACTATATCTTTTTCAGTGAGGATCAGTGTGGATTTGAACCTTTCATTAACCAGCGTTCCGGCTCCGCGGACAACCATGAAATTAAGAAGTCTCGTATAGTCCCTGCGTATACTTTTTGGTGTGGTCAGCATGTTGTCCTTGAATTTCCGGATGGACGCTATGTCAGTGTTCACCATCATCGGAATTATGTAGATATAGCTATCTGACTGAAGTGCGTCTACCCTGACAGTCCACTCACCAATGTGATAGGTTTCAGCGATATCAAGTTCTTTTGTAAGGTCGGTTAGGGCTGACCAGATGGTATCGCCATACGTTCTTGTGAGCGTTGTCCCGAAAACTCCTGAATCGTAATACGGCAGCTTTGTTTTATCATAAACGTAAGATGCTTTCTTGGTCATGCCCATGTCATTTGCGATCCTGGCAAGGTCTGAGAGAATGAAATCTATGGATTTCCCGGTGTACTGCACTCCTTCGGGTGTAACAAGGTCAAGCCGGATAGCTGCGAGTTCTTTCTCCCAGCCGTAAGCTGTTGTTACGAGGTCTCTGTATTTATTCTGCCTATTATCGTACTTTGGCGCCCTGATGCATCCGTCGAACAGTTTTGTTCCTTTCCAGTAGAAGCGGACAGGTCTTACTTTATCGATCTGTACATCCTGATTCTTCCTCGTGCTTGTTATTGTCAGGAGATCTCCTTCAAACAGGCTGCGCTCGATTTCCACTGATGCACCCCTTAAAAGCCAGTGATCGTATGTTCCTGTGCCCAGTCCTGTAGGCCTCGTATATACTTTGAACTCAAAATCCTGAGATTTTGTGACAGTCATCTTTCGATCCCCCTGTCAAGGTAATCTGTAACTATACTCTGGACTGCTGTTATGAATTCATCACTTTCGAGGAACGCTTCTTTGGCCATATCGGATTGCTGCTGAACTGCTTCCTCTGAGATAGGTTCTGCAGCAGCAGGGTGAGGCAGGAATAGTCCGACTACATCTGAAACCGATGGAAGTCTGAGGTTCCAGCCGGGCGACTCCGTTCCATTGGAGCTCTCTAATGGTGATGCGGGTGTTTTTAGAGGCTTGTTCAATCCCAGAACAGTCGATTTTCTTCCCGTACCCATGTTTATCATTGCCACGGATGCCATAGGCATGAACGGGGATACTGCCCATCCTTCATTTTGTGTTTCTAATGCTGCTGGTACTGCAGGCACTTCGGTTTCATCGTCCCAGATAACTCTTGCATACCATGCCGCTTTATCCTGTTTTTCTTTCCACTCAGGTCCTTCTGGCTTCTCGATCGAATCCCGGATATACTTTGGGACGTATTTCGGCAGATCGATTATGGCGACATCCTCAAGAATCACTGCCCGCTCAAGTGCGATCTCGTCATATTTCACCATATTCTTGATCTGCTCGGGGTCTGCAAGAGCAGGACCTTTTCCACGGATATTGACTTCCCGCTCTTTTCCCAGCATCCCCTTATCGTAATCTTCACCCTGAATGATCTGCTCCGGAAGCTCGAATTCTTTTGTCCTCTCCTGTTCTCTGAGCCTTTCGATAGCTGTATACTGTGCCTGGTATCTGGGAATGAACCAGAGAAGCGCCTGGATCTGTCTCTCTGACCATTTATCCCCTTTAAAATCCGGGTCTTTGCGCTTCCGATCCATACTGGCCTGTTCATTCCTGAGCCTGCGCTCTGCCCAGTCAAGCTGCATCCGGATTTTTGCCAGTTCCCTGCTGTACAGCTGGATGTTTATCGCCTTTTTAGCGTCGTACTCCAGTTTTTCCCTGACAGCATTGTTCACCCATTTGCCTTCTTTTTCCAGCTTTTCTGTGGTGCTCAGGGTGGATTCCGCAAGTTTCGTTCCTTCCTTGACCTTCATTTCTTCCCAGAACTTATCCTGAAGAAATTTCTTTTCAGGCAGGCCAGTCCTGAATACCTGGGAGGAGGTCTGCTCAAGATTTTCTTCAGTGGTCATGGTCAGGAAATTACTCATTTCGGCTTTTCCACCCTCCATTACAGCCTGGATGTGACCTCCCTGCAGTTCATCCGGGATGCCTGACAGAGGGCTTGCCATTTCATCCCTCTTCCAGCCTTCAAATCTCTGTTCCCAGGTAAAATCCTCCTTGCGTCTTGATGCTTGCCTGAACTGCTCTTCAAGTGTCAGTTGCGTTTTAGTCCTGGCTGTGCCTACTGTAAGAAGTCCTTTCCATGCCTTCTCCTGCGGAGTTTTATCTGACGAGTTGAGCATGTTATATGTTGAATATGATCTCCCCGGAATGTTTTCCAGCAGCGCTTCTTTTACCGGTTCCTTATACTCCTTTCCCGTAAAGAAGCTCCTGCCTGCTAATGCTTCTGCTGGCGCCTTGATGAATGGCGCTGTAGCCTGCATTGTATACGACTTCGGGTCATTGTAAAATCCCATATCCGTTACCGGGGTTCGCATGTATGCGAATTTGCCTTCATCAACAAGCCAAGGAAGATATCCTTGTTCTGCCCATTCCTGCGGCTCTTCGTTGCCCATCAATGCGTCCCCTGTCTTCCCAAGTGCTGCGTATTTCCCGGGATTTGTGAGGATATGTTCGGATTGGAGCAATACATTATTCCACTGCCATGTAAAGAACGGAAATGTTCTTGCCAGAACGTTCCTCTGGAACTGGGTTTTTGACTCAGGCAAATAATCGAACATATATTTGGTCGCGTATCTTGCAGCGTCATCCAGTGTATCTCCGCGTTTGACCCTGTCCACAAACATTGACAGACGCATCACGTTCTCCTCAGACCGTGCTACATTGGCCGGGTCGATTTTGGATGCAGTCTTCAATGTTTTCGCCCAGACATCTGTTCTGTCCGAGAACTCCATCTTCTTCTCGATATCCATCATGCCTGGCTGACCGAACACGCCAAGATTCCCTGCTGCGTTATACAGTTCATCGAACGTGTACGACTCTCCAAGCGCAGTGGTGATCGTTTTGTCCTGTGTTTCGAGAAGCGGTCCGAAAACAGATTTGCGCAATCCTTCTGGATGCCTCGAATAAGCGATCCTCAGAGCATCTATTGTGGATAAGGGATTAGTCTCACCCAGCACCACACCATTCCATGCGCCGCCTATTATATTTCCTGAATGGTACGCAGGGAAGGGTACTGTCTGTCCCCATTTCCAGAAGCGAAGTCCTCTGTCATAAATACCTAGGGTTGAATAATCCGTAGCTGCGACCTTGAACAAGGATTTATCATACCATCCAGGAACCTTTTGTGCTGGTTCAAGAACATCCCGTATTGCGATCGGAATCTCCACATTCCTGAGACTCGTCTTAGCATATTCTATCGCTTGCTTTTCAGGAATACCTTTCTGAAGCTGATCGAGGAGTACTGCAGTCCGTGCAATCTCTTCCTGAGTGGGATTTGAGGTGACGATCTTCTTTCCGAATTCACCTTCTACCACTTCCCTGGCAGCCTGGAATGCAAGTTTTTCTCTGATCACTTTATTATCCGCAGCCAGACGCAGGACAACGCTGGCACGGAACTTAATCCCAGCCAGATTTGTGTATTCCTTATCTGGTTCGAGCTTCTTCAGGATATCTTTCGCATCCTTCAACATCTCCGAACTGACATCCGGAGGCAGTAGATTCATAAGCTGGGATGTGTGCTTGGGAAAAGCCATGTTCGCAGGATCTGAGACTTCTGTTACTTTATTTCCGTAATGCTGTGCCACATATTCCAGCAAGTCATGAGTTTCTGTAGCTTTGTAGGATTCCGCGCCTCTGACTGCTACTGCTTTGAATGGATCAGGATCGAATAGATTGAAGCCAAGCTTTTCCTGAGACAGCTTATTTATCTCTTCTATCGAGCCTCTGTATCCTCGTGTTTTTGCAGAGTTCAGGTCGTTTCGAAGCGGCATGAAAACCTCTGTGGAGGTCAGATGCCTCTCATTCATGTATTTCCTGGCGTCATCCGAGAGCATATGCTTCAGATAGCCTTCTATCTCTGTATCCAGCAGACCGCGTTCGATCTCTGATTCAGCAAATCCCTTCTGGAGCGATGTCATTTCATCCAGGATCTCAATAGTTTTGGGCGATAGTCCTGCAGATTCCCTCAATACTGGAGCTTCAAGGTGTTTTGATATTATTTCCTTATACCCATTCCCCAGCTCAGTCTTCGCTTCATCTCTCAGGAACTCCATGCGCTTTGTAAGTTCCTGAGTCCTGAACCTGGCAGTATGCTTGAAACGCATGAACCTCTCGGCAAATTCAGGCTCTCTGGGCGCAAGTGTTTGAGGTCTTGGGATCTTGTCAAGTTCATAATTCGGGACGAAGTTCCTGCCCAGCCAGTCCGTCACAAGATCAGCTTTCTTCCCTGTGAACTGCTCGCCTCTTAAGAGATATTCAGCGACCTTTTCTGTGCGTGCATTCCCTGATGTTGCCATTGATCGTAGCGCCTGGTCCCATGCACTCTTTGGAGCAACAGCAGCCGCTTCCATGGTTGGTTTTGATATCAGTTCATATTCTTGACCGCCAAAGAAAGGTCCCCAGCCGCGAAGACTTACTCCTTCAGCTGCCTGAACCTGCTTTCGAAACTTTGGATCAACCAGCATATCTGAAAAGATCTGCTCTGCATTCTTTTCACCATGCACATCTGAAAGCTTCTTCAGAGTCTTGATCCCCTTTGGATTCAGCGCGACACGCCCCAGACCTGTTGAGCCGATCTTAACGGCTGCTGAGTTTCCCAGTGTGAGATAAGTCATGGGATCCAATCCGATGTCTATTCCCAGGCCAGCGACAGTACGCAGACTGATCGGGTCATCAGGATCATACACTCCCAGCACATCTGCAGGCGTCATTTTCCACTGGTAGCCGTAGAACTTCCATTCATTCCAGTTATCAGGGTTATCAATTACGGTTTGTGCTGATTTTATTAATCCGCCCTCTGCATACGAAAATGTTTGCAGCTTGTCCATCACATACTCTAATGCTTCCCAGCCTGCGCCTACAGTCGGGCCAAGAGGTGATGATATTACCTCAGAACGCACACCCATCGCCGTTTCTCCAAGTTTTGCTATCAGTGATGAGTCTTTTTGCCCCTGCGTTTCTTGAGTTGATGCCTCTGGCTCTATCTCTGTGGCAACCGGCAGCGATGACAGATAGTCCTGGATAGCTTTGTTCTGTTTTTCATCAAGCAGCCCTGCAAGTCCAATAGCTGCGACTGATACTCCAGTTGCTCCTGCCAGCGCGTAAAGCCCTGCCTGTTTCCAATCAACGTGCGGTGTGACAGCTTCTTTCTCTGCAATCTTATTCTTTAACCGGAACAGCTTACTCCATATTTCCTTTGAGGTGATCGGCTCTTGCCCTGAGTTTGCAGCATTCCTGCTATCTGAGGTACTGGATTGTGGTTTTTCAGCTATTGGTTCAATTCTGGGTTGTGAAATAGGCTGTTCGGCCTCTATTATCTGCTTTACTGGTTTGATAATCTCAGAACCTTTAGTTGATGCTCCTTGCTCTTCCAGATGCTGGAACTGCTGCCATGCCAGAGCTTCCTCAGGAATAGCAGCTTCAGCATTAATTGCCATCGATCCAGCTTCCACAGGTTCGGTATACGGCGCAGCTTTAACATCCGATATGATATCCCGTACCTGTTCTGTATATCCCTTTCCAGCCGACCACTTTATACCCAGATCGGTTCTGAGATACCAGTCCTCCTCCCTCATCGTCTTAAGAAGCTCATCGTCCGAAATCCCGCTTGAGGAAAGTTCCTTGATCCTATCGAATGCTCCCAGCTTCCTGGCTGCCTCGATATTAGTTTGCCGTTTTGTCTCTGCTATCTTCTTGTTGAAATCTTGCGCCTCTTTCCATGCCTTCCTGTCGAACGCTGTTTCCGGAGTGAATGTGGCTACTTCGTCAGTCAGGAACGATTTTATCCCGTCTAACCCTGCTGTACCGGCTTTTCCTGGCAGAGGCACTTTCTTTACGGCCCCAGTTCCGACCCAGCTTAACGGATCCGTTACCACATCAGTGAGGAATCCTGCTACAGCCCGTTCTGGCTTTTTCCATTCCCAGAATGAAGTGTCCTCATCCACAATGCCCAGTTCTTCCGAGACAATCCTTTCCTTCATGATACCTTCAAGCGGCCCTTCACCTGAAGCGATACCTCCCACAGCATATCCTGTGTTGCTCAGTGGTTTCAGAATAGTTCCTACATCACCAAGCATCTGAATACCTGCAAATTTCAGCCCTGTTTCATAGGGGTGCTGCTGAGCATACTTCTGCTCTTCAGAGGGCAGAGATTCCAGATACTCCCTTGCTTCCTTTACCGTGAATATGGTCTTAAGCGGAGTGGCGCGGTAGAGGTTGAGGGCAGAATCAATGAGTTCTCCACCCACTTTTTCAATCACCTGCACGGGTTTGTCTATCAGGGAATATGCTTCTGCTGCCGTATGCTGCATCGAAGCCTGAACTGCAAGTTGTGACTGTTCTCTAAATTCCTCATTCGTCAGTCCTGCACGAGCATCTTCAACGGTTTGTCTCAGATCTTTTCTTGTTTTCTCTCCCGGAAATTCTTCTGGAGTTATACCCAGAGCGCCTATCGGAAGCAAGCCCAGCATGAACAGTTGATCTTCGTCCAGAGGATTTTCCTCCTCTATCTTGTTCAATGTTTCATCGTCATAGGCAACCCCGGTCTCTTTCTTTGGTTTCAGAAGAGTGTACTGTTTTGCATATTCTTTACCCGGTATCCGTTTGCCAGATGAGGTGATGACTATAATTTCACCATTCTCAACAGTGGTTGCCACGACAGGATCGGAAATTGAAGATGTCTTTTGCGGTTTTGGAGGCTGCCCTCTGAAGGGTTTATATTCAGTAGGATGGACTTCTGATCTGTATGTGTTCGCTCTGAGTTCTTCTGCCAGAGCCTTCTGCTCTTTGCTTATTGCTGCTCTTTCCGGATAGATATTCTCAGGCTTTATATTGAGATTGAGTTCGATCTTACCTGTATTTGTCTGGAATCCCTGCAGCCATGCATTGTATATGGTATACGCTTCGTTCTTTTTCAGTACAGGCGGGTTATCTCTTGAGAATGTCGTGAATTTGACAAACTTTCCATCAGCTGGACTTATCATGTGTCCGTACTGTGCGGTTCCTGTCGGATCATTGACATCCATAACATCATAGACAATACCCCTCGTGGTGATCTGCTGGCTCGGGAAATTGGTCTTTTCCGCATTCTCCTGAGTGATGCGTGAGATGGTCTTTGAGCCTTCTATCGTCTCACCAGGGTTCTTGAAAGAATATCTGTTGTTGTATTCCAGAAGCGGAGGATTATCTTTTTTATAAGCGACGAACTGGATCTCTTTTCCCTCATCTGTAAGTAGCACGCCTTCCTGTGCTGCGCCGAATCTCGTTGGCGCATTTTTGAGTTTTATGATCCTGCCGATAGCTGCATCAGGATATCTTCCTTTTACAGTCTTTGCCTGCTCTGTTATATCCTCAAATCCTTTCTTCCAGGCATCCTGCAGCGGCGTGAAGGAAGCTATGTTCCTGAGAGGCTGGACATACCTGACCACCTGGATATCATTTTGAATTTCAAGAGGGCTTGAGACCTGTATGCCCTTTGGAACATCCTTTCCTTTGAGAAGGTCAAGAATGTCAGATGATACTGACATGCCAAGCCCAATTTCTGGTTTTTTCGCTGCTTCTTCTTCTATCTCTTCACCCAGTTTTGCGAAGTAAGGCTCTTTCCCTGTTCTAAGCCTCTGGATGAAAGTTTCATACTCCTTTGGATCTTTCGGAAAATCGTGCCCGACAATGTAGATCACGGTATTCTTTGTCCTTTCGGGTGCAGGACCTTTCACTATTTCTTCGATTTTTACAGGGGATATACCGATATCCAAAAGCGTATATTTTTCAGGATCGCGTTTCAATAGTTCTGCAGTTTCAGGCGGCAGACCCTCCGGGAGTTCATAACTTGCTTTTGTTCTTCCTACTTCGTACAACTTACCCTTGAACTCTATCTGCGGCAGCCATTTGCGCCTCAGGACTTCTTCACCTCCAAGCACATCGTTCAGATACCTGATCGTCTTCGGGTCAACAGCGTCCAGCCATGGTTTCAACTGATCCGGATGGTTGATCATGAAATTAATCATGAAATCCCTTTCGAATTTATCGGTCTCTCTCCTGAGTTTGTCAATGTCCTTGACTGGAAGGCCCCTGTTCGTAAGGATAGTGTCCTGGTCATACTGTTCCTTATCGTATGCTTTTGCTCTTTCTTCGATGCGTTTCTTTATCTTTTCTGAATCGTAGAACGACACATCTTCCAGTTCAGTCTCAGGAACTGCCTGGCTGAGCCTTGATTCAATCATTATCTTTTCATTGTCGCCTGCATATACGAGGGCGCCTTCAGGTGTGCGGAAAAATGCCAATCTCTGATAGACTTCTCCTTTGTCGTTTACATGATATTCCCAGAAGTCTTTCTCCTCAAGTTTTCCCCCCACTTTGATGAATAGCTTTTTTGCATCTTCTAAGATCTGCTTTTGTTCAGCGGATCTTTCTTTTTTTGCCAGCGCTGCAAGTTCTTTTTCAGTGCGTTTTTTCCTGATAGTACCTTCTATTATTTCCGGGAAATTCACGACTCTATTATCAAATTCCGTGGTTTTTCCACGTGAGATCATTGCTGAATATAAACCAGTCTTTTCATCCAGCACCATTCTCAGGTTCTCTTCCTGATTATCCATCCAATCTGCAAAGAAAGTAGGTTCTTTTTTATCAAACCTGCTGAACCATTGCGGTGCAAAACCAGATACATCAATTTCTCTTGGTTTTACCACGTAGTTTACAAGCGGACGCGGTTCATAAGTAATGAAGGGGAGGTTATCGGTATTCTTCACGAAATTCTTATCAGTGGCAGGAGTTAGCGCCGGGATTTCAGGAGCATCGGTTTTCCTTGCGATTTCGCCAAGAATATTCAGTTCTTCTTCAAGCTGCCTTTTCCTGAACGCTGCTACTTTTGCTGCTTTAATCTCCCCTTCCTGTATAAGCAGACCATAGCTTTCCCCTAAGTTCTTTCGAACCTGGGTGTTCAGGGCGATGTTCTCCCTGGCAGTAAGGACATTGCGGGACTGGGTTCTGTAAATTGTTTGTGCAAGGGATACAGCTTTTTTGGATTCTTCCTGAGTCAAGGAAGGTTTTGTGAGCAGTTCCTTTAGATGAACAGTTTCAGGCGTGAGCTGCCTGAACTTATGGAAATAAACGACTTGCTCTGGATCAAACCCTTTTGGATGCAGTGCGTTCCAGACTTCTATGAACTCCTCAGGGCTTTTTGCGCCTTCATCGAGATAATAATTCTGGGCTATGTCCCACAGGTTTTTCCTGGATACGTCTGTGAGTTCAAAGGTTTTATCACCAATCCTGAATGTATCACCTGCGCTGCCGTATTGTTTTGTTCTGGAAGTGGCTGTTTTACTGCTCAGAAGCAGCCGTTCCTGCGACCAATCGTTAAAAGGGACGTATTTGCTGGCGGGTGCAGGAGTTTTTGTATATGTCTTCTTGACTTTTACAGGATCAGAATCCTCAGTGATTTTTAGATCCTGCTTTAGCTTTACGATCTCTGTTTTGAGTTCACTTTTTACCTTAAGTATTTCTTCTTTTCGCGCAGTGTTTTTCGCAAGCAGTTGCTCGGATTCCAGAAATTCAAGTCTTTCTTCACTTGTTCTTATCAGCTTACGCAGGTAGCTTGAAGATGGAAAAAAACTCATGGCTTATGAGAAAATTTGAAAAATTCATCATCTATCGGCTAACCCGAAAGAATCTCTGCTATCGCTCTCTCAACCGCTGCCCCTATGGTATGATATGTCCTGAGCAGATCCTGTGAAGTCGAGCCTCTCAATATCGAAATCTCTTCCGGAGTGAGCTTGCTTCTGGCGATTATGCTGTTGATGAGCTTTGCCATTACAAGCGACTGATATTCAGTTGGCGCGCTCATATCAGCGTGTTCAAGAACTCTTGTGAGAGGATAGTCTTCAAATTTCAGCGGAGATAAAACGATAAGTCTGGAATGGAGTATGACCTTTATACCGTCCAGCTGGGTCAGAAGCATCTTTTTTGCAACTTCTTCTGTGATCTCATCTTTTTCTTCCGCTGAAGATGCAACCTCAGTTTCTTCTGTTTCCGTTCCTGTTGTTTCCATTGTAACCTCTTTTAAAAAATAAGTGCCGCACTCTACCGTGCAGCAGGTTGTTCAGTCCCTATCCGGTTATGCTGTCTTTATGTCAAGAGGCGCTTTCCAGTTGAAGGTCACATTCTCGTTTGCAACTCCTCCAGCCGCTATACCTGAACCGAAATCCGCTACTTTTGCTTCTTTAAAGATGCGGTAGCTGACGGGTGTGGTATTCTTGTACTTCACAGCGACGACCATCTCGGTATCATTATTTGAGTTCAGCACAAGCTTATTCATGAGGGTGTGGTTCTTCGCCTGTGCAAAAGTGATATCCAGCGTGCCTACTCTTTCTACAACATCCCTGGTAACGGCATCGTTGCCCAGTTCCCTTATGTCTTCGGTCTTTGTTCCAACCTTGAACTTGACATCCTGTTGTACGCTGAACGCGCCGTTCTTTGTGGTTGGCGTATGGATCACCACAACAGCACCAGTTGAAGGGGCAGCTGCAAGGGTCACGGTCTTTGTCCCGGTGGTTATGCTTGAGATCGTTACTTCAGCATTATCCACATACGCCCTGCTGTATTTCTCATCAGATTCGGCTATTGCGCCTGTCATGATGAAATCCACATCAGTGCCGTTGCCTGTGAATTCTTTGCTTTCTGCGTCGTATGTCTCTATCGTTACATTTTTGCCTTTAGTTACTTCTACCATGTTTTTCTTTTGTCTCCTTTCTTATTTTTTCTTTTCAATAAAACGCATCTCTCCATGTCGCTTTTAGAGTGCATGAATGAGATGAATTAACATCATCGTTGTAGGAAATTAATGTTGAACCAGGTTCTATACGCAGGACCGAACCGCTTGAATTTCCAATGTTCATGCCGTTTAGGGTTACAGTCCCGTCTGTCCTGAAAATCAGTACATCCCCGGCATCTATTACGCCTGTCCATCCCAGCGTATTTCCATCAGGATCTGTGATAGATGGGGCAATAATCTGATCGTGAGCTGTGATTTCCCATTCTGGTATTGCAGGCGCTTCACCGCTGTTGGTAACTGTGATCTGGTCTCCCCGATCGATGACCGTGATCTGTGCTGTTGATTCCATAGCACTGTATTCCAGAGGGTCGGCAGCGAATAATGTGAGTGTTAAACTGGTTTTAGAGGCATCTTTCATGTCCAGATTATCCTCAACTTTCAGACCGGTGATGCTCAACTGCCTATTGGGATTTAGCTTCAGGATCTTACTGCCTGAGCCAAACATCTCCTTCCTGAATTTCAGATAGGTTGCTTCATCCGTGATGTTGCCGATCCATGTGATCGTCCTTACTCCTGGACTTATCTCAGCCAGGGATTTTATCTCGATACCCAGTTCATTCAGGGCTTCTGCATCTGCTATCTGCAGGTTTGTTATCTTCTGGGAAAAGGGAGTCAGATTGATTCCGTTAAGCTCGAATAATTTCAAGTCCATGTTAAGTGCTCCAGGATGTATGTGACTACAATAGAAAGGATAATTAATGCCCCTATCTGGCGATTTTTCCATGCTTTCAGGCACAGGATGGATCTTTTCTGTTCATCAATTCGGGAGTGTGCTTTACTGGCTGCCTGCTCGATATGGTTCATTCGTTCTGTGAACAGCCTGTTCTGGGATTCAATAGCCTGCGTCAGGTTCTTTTCTAGCTGATCCATCCGTTCTCCACATCTTGTATTCATGTCGTCAAGTTTAGTTGCAAGCACGTCCATTTCCATACCCTACCTCGAAAGCAGATTGCGGATCTTGAGGAAGATGTCCCTGATCTCCTCTACCGTCACTGTGTTATCTGAAAGAGCATCGTCCATGGCATCGACTGCAATCCTGAGTTCCTTCACTTTGTTCTTGAGATTCTGGTATCTTGCTATGAGAAGTGAAGCTGCTGCCGTGAGAATCGGAATCACCACCACAAGGTATTCAGGGTAGTATTTTGCGGATGTGAGTAATGTCACTGCTGTAAGAGCTCCCAGTGTTATTGTTGGAGCATTCTCTAGCGCCGTTTTTGCTATTTTGCCAGGAGCTTCTTTTGAGGTTACTGGTGTTTCTATTTCTGGCATTTTAATCCCTCAACTGGTCGTAAAATGAAGTCTTGCGCTTGATCGGTGTCAATGCGCCCCGAATAGTTCCTGGTTTTATGGCGGAGCTGCTGGATAAAAGATAATTAGTTGGAAGTGACTGCATACCCTCTGCAATTTCATTCAGTTCCTTGATCGCAAGATTCCACAGGAAGGTTGCCATATCTGGATTTGCCACAACATCTGGCCTTGTGCTTGCCATCTTGTAGCAGGCAAGTCTTGCGGTCAACAACCTGATCTGCTTCAAATCTGATGGCAATGGTATTACGAATTTATTCAGGTCATATCTTGGTCTCAGTTTTCCTTTGATGAGTTCAACCGCATCATCTATGAACTCGTTTACCTTATCGTCCTCGACAACAGTTGCAGTGAAAAGCGCATTCTGGTTACGCACATCCTGCACGCTGCACCATGAATCGTTCAATGTATATCCAGTCATAGTTTCACCTCTTAAGATCGTATTTTCAAAACTAAATCTCGTACCAGCCCTCAAATCCTCCTGAAATTGTGGCTACTGAATCTGATCTATCTGCATATCCTGTGAGTTTGACATCCGCTCTTGATGGAACCTTTATGGCTGCTGCAAATGGCACATAAGCGTGGTTGTTATAAACAGAAACAATATCCTTGTGCATGAAAAGTCCCGGCATCAGGTTTCCATTGTGGTCGCTCGTAGTGCGAAGCATTATGAATGAGATCTTTCCCTGACTCAGGAAAGCGCCACATTTCCATGCTGTTAGATACAGAGTGTATCCGTCTGGCACGGTCCATATTGCTTGAAGACTGGCATTTCTTGCAGCTGATATCCGGGAATAAATCTCAGTTCCTGCCAGGTTCTTGATATCGATGTTACCTGCTGAACATCTGCTGCTTCCTGCATCGGTGACATGGAAATCATTGATCCTCAGGATATTTGCAGCGACTGTGTTTACAGGAGTTGTGCCGTTAAGAGTGATGAATTCGGTATGTTCGACATAATTATTGTCCAGGTAGTAGATCTCAACCTGTCTTGCGCCTGATCCTGAAGGACTATCGTTCGAGCTGCTTGATACAACCTGCATTCGCACTGGAGTCCCGGGGAATTTGTATGCTCCGCCGACTTCCCAGAGTTCAACTTCAGTCTGATTGACATTAAAAGCTCTACCAAAGGATGAATGAGAGAAATGATTCGGAACGTTCCCTTCCGCAATGTCATAGACATATGGCATTGAAGAGACGCGTATTTTATTATTAACGTGTTTTAATCCGATGGGAATTCCATTATTATCGACCACTTTTATGTCCAGCGGATTGGGTGTGGTAACATTTGCGGTTATGTTCAGACTGGCTAATTTGTCTGCTATATTCTGTAATTCATCTACTATCCGTGCCATTGTTTTGAGTCTCCTTAGATTGAGTGTAATTTTTATGAGAATAAATTAAAAAATTTAAGGCGAGAGTTTACTTTTTCATCCCTCGCCGTGCTGGTTTTACTGTTTCAGGAATAACATCCGATGACGGAGTGATTTCCGGTTTTGCTTCTTGATCCGGCTCCAGCTTTGGTGTTCCTACCTCTACCTTTGGTATTTGGTCTTCATCAACCAGTACAAGATTCCCTGCAGTCAGAGCCTGAAGGATCTCCACAGTATCCTGTGCTACCTTCACCTTCTGGCCTTTGTGAAGAAAAACAGCTGGGCTGTACATCAGCAGCCCTTCAACCTCTGAAATATAGGTCTTCATAAAACATCACCTTCAGTTTTTAACCCACGGTGAGTTTGAAGTTCTCGCCTCTCACAAGATACTTGGTATCCATGATTGCGGCATTGACGAACGCTTTGATCTTGGCACCCATGCTATCATCGTTCGTGTCCATGGTTGGCTCAACATGCTGCCAGGTACCTGATTTTCCAGGAACCCTGTCAAGGAAGTAGCCGCATCGATTGCGGTGGATGAGCCATGCAGGCACAGCGACTTTCTCTGCCACGAATTCTGAAGCCGCTATCTGCTCGCTCCTGTACTCTTCAGGGATCTCATTGGCATCATCCGTGAACCAGTTGGGCATTACCCATTTACCTGTGGGGGCTGTGGCAGGATCAAGCATGCTACCTGCTGAATCGTACTTTACAGGCATCATTTCAGTGACTATGACACCGCCAAGGCCACTCAATCCCTGCGGGATCTGACCTTTGAGCAACATCTCAGTCTTGAGCTGCGGCGCATTATCGAATGCTCCATCCTGTCTCAGGTTGAATTCCAGGGAACTTGGGAGAAGCAGGAAGTAGTCCTGTAGTGTCTTGATACCTGTTTTCTGCTTCAGCCGGAGGATCATCTTGTCCAGGTGAGACATGCTGAAGGGCGTGACTACGTTTCCTGTTGAGCCGTCATAGATGTCTTTGGCTGTTGGCGCCGTGTTGAAGGCAAGAGCACACATTTCATCTGTGGTAAGAGCAAGATCGTCCCTCAATCTCTCGAATGTCCCTGCAGTCATAGCAGCTCTGATATTCTGGCTCACGCCCAGCAAATCTTCGAGATAATTGTCGTACCTTCCCCCGATCTTAACTGGCTGGAGGAAGAAACTGGATACATCGGCGAATACCCTTGGATACGGACCGCCTTTTGGAATCCGGCTCACTACCCTGCCCTGGGATAGTCTGGTGAGGTTCACACCCGGGTCTTCGTCCGTGAGTTCTATCCTCTGCAAGAACTGCGAAAGGATAACTCTTGACTCATAGCCTTTTAAAGGGTCTCGCATGAGCTCTGCCTGCGCATTAATGGCAGTGAGCAGATCTTTATCGTACACGCCTATGCCTGTACCTGTTGATGGATTGGTTGTCATGTTTCTTGTCTCCTTATACTGAACCGATTATCACTTTGATCAGCTGCCCCATTGCGGTTGCTTTTGCCTGGGCTTTTATTCTTGGAAGCGCTGCCTGTTTCAGGATCTCGGCTTCAACTTCAGTGTCTGAGAAAACAGCGTTGAGGTTCTTGTATGTCCTTTTTGTGAAGCTGCCAGCTACTGTTGCTGAGAACTCAAGTAAATCGCCCACTTCCACTGCGCCATCTACTTTGATATGTGCCGGTCCTGCGATTACGACAGCAAGCTGGTCTGAATAGGATTTTGTCCCGTCAAAGTTGTCTGCAAGCTTTACTCTGTTCTGGTTGAAAATGCCCATGAACGCCCCTATCTGTGCATTGGTGGGAGCGGCTGGCATTATTACAACCTGCTTATTCACGGAATCCCAGACTGCAGCCATGCCTGCTTTTATATCCTGGGTCTTGTCGATTTTTACTGTTTCAGTACTCATTTTTATTTGTCTCCTTCGATTTTATTTTTATCTGACTAATTTTTTAACTTCATTAAAGAAGCTGGATTGCGCTGCATTCGGAGTGGCCTGGGATTCTTTTACCCTTGGAGGTCTTTCAATCTGGGATTCCTGTGATTCAGCAACCACTGCTGGTGCGGCTTCCTGTGCTGCTGAGGACTGAATCTGCCCGGTGCTCATCATGTTTTTCATCTCGCCCATTATGCTCAACATATCTGACATCGTCTTTTTCATGTTAGAGAATTCACCCAGCACTTTTTCAAGTGCATCTGGTCTGGGTGCAGTCTCCGGCGCTGGAGGCGCAGCTTCGGCTGCGGGTTCTGGCGCGGCAGGTTTTGCCTCAACCACTGGCGCTGCAGGTGGAGGCGTTTTCGGCGCTGCCTCAGCGATCTGAATTTTGGTTTCGTCTTTTACCGTTTCTGGAGCAGCCTGAATTTCTTTTGCTGCTGGCGTTGATTCCGTGGTAGCAGTTGCATCAGACGCATCATCCTTTTTTTTATTTGGTGTCATTTTTTTCATTTCTCCTTCTAGTGATTCTAATATTCTTTCGATCTTTGCAAGTGGGTCAGCGCCTGCGTGAACAAACACTGCCCTCTGGATCATTAATCCGAAAGCCCTCTGCCAGCACCCATCGCCGTTGCAGACTTTCTTAAAATTGTTGACCATCCCTTCTATGCTTACATCCCGTACCAGGCCGAGCCTTATGCGTTTGACCATATCAGGGAATGTGGATGTGTTGTAGATCCGGGCTTTTGATTTGAGCAGGTCTTTTTCCATGTAGGTTTGACCGACACCCACATTGTCTGTGGCATCGGGTTCCTCATCGTGGTTCGGGTGCCTGCCCATCGCAAAAATAAGTCCACCGTCAGAATTTAGCGCAATTGTGTTTTTCTGGAGGTCTTCCAGAACGTACTGCCGTCCATTGCCTGTAACATTGGTGGAAAGTACTACAACTTCAACATCTACAAAATCATCACTGAACGCTGGTGTTTCCAGTACTCTGAATGATTCTGCGATAAATTTGATAGAACTCCTGATCTGAGCTTCCACAACCTTCGCTTTCCAGAACATCCAGTCCTCTTCAGTATCCTCACCCTCTGGTTTTGGATTGCCTTCGGAGTCCTTGTTGAGATTGACAAGCCGGAGATAGAATCTGCCGTTGAGTTCAGGATTCTTTGTCCCCGACAGTTCCATGTCAACGAAGTCCACCTGGCGCCTGTTGAATTTGTAATGCCCGGTATCCCGGATCTCCATGTGAGCCACGAAGTTCCTGGTGGGATTGCCTTCATTGCCCGGCTGGATATCGCCATGGAAGGTGAGCCACTTCGGATCATGGTACATCTTCCTCTTGCTGAGAATCTTGTCATTATCCCTCACTTTGGTAAGCAGTTCATCCAGCGAATCCGCAAGCAGCGTCCAGCCTATCATTATCGGCTTGCCCTCTGAGTTGTTCTTTTCAAATCTCAGATCAAAGTGGTGCTTCCCGCCCCACCAGTGCTCCTGCAAAACGAATTTGCCATCGGACAGAGGGAGGTTCTTTGAGGGGTCACCTGAGGGTTTGGTATCCCCAGGCAGGGTAACGTTTTTGCCGTCCTGTATGTCGTTTTTATTTCCCTCTGCCGATGACTGTGATTGAACTACGTCTGTGTTCTCAGACCCGGGTAGTTCGGATATTTTCTGAAGGACAGATTCAGGGTCTGGCTCCTTCTTATCGTCTCGCACTTCCTTGACCTTGGGCGCATACCAGCCCCATGTACCGTCCTTTTTCTTTGTAACGTGATCAACGCTGACAGTGATTATGTCGCCGACATTTGCTTTCACCTGTGTAAGATAGGTGTCGCCAATTGTGATATTCCCGACCTTGCACGTGTATATGTACCCATCAGGCTTTTTATCAACAGCGATGACCTGAGCGTCAATTTCATACTGCTTTTTCCATTTGTACCACCCTTCTCCCGACATGTCGTACTTAGATGATGCATCTTTTATCATGGCGCCCTCCGAAGTAGTCATTTCGTTGATTGCTGCAATTACGCCTTCTGATTTTACCAGTTTGTACTTGATGGGATGAATTGACTCGTCCCAGGGCACTTTTGCCAGGATCTTCTTGCGGTCTGCAAGTTCCTTTTCGCGTATATCAGCGCCTTCGTAGAGCAGTATGTCAAACGGCTTGAGTCTGAGATGATAATCTTCTGGAGGAGTTGTGCTGTGCAGGAAGGCTGTTACTCCACTGTGATCCAGTCTCTGCGATCCCCTGTATGCTGCAAGCTCGCAGTCAAGAATGCAGACTGTGAAAGGTATCTTTGTCCTGGCTTCTTCGGCTATGTTCGGAAGTTTCTCTGTGATGTCGTTGCCTGAATCCGTCAGGATCCAGACCTTGTATCCTGCTTTTCGAAGCTGGATCCGGATCCCGTCATATTTCGGTTCAACAAAATAATCTCCCGGTTTGAGCTTCTTGAAATCATTGATATTGTAAAACTCATTTGAATTGCCCTGGGTCTTGGCAGGTTTCATGAACTCGAATTTGAATGCCATGAGCTCTTTCAATCCTGCAACAGGGATGTTTGGTCCTTCTGGCTTTCCTTCCTGGACTATTAAATCAAAATACGATGGCAATCCTTCTGCTGTTTTTTGGTTTGCCACAACCAGATCTGCATCTCTGTTTGACCAGCCGCGCTCTACGACTCCGCCTACAAGCCAGCCTTCACAGAGAGGGCTGTTGTTTATGGCTTCTATTACGTCATGTAAAATGATCATTCTCATATCCCCAGTTCGTTTTTCACTAATTTCTGAAGCCCAGGAACGTCTATTGCCCTGTTACCTTCGCTGTCCACGATCCCGGCTAATTTTGATATGTACTCGATCCTGGACTCAAGACTTGCCTGGGAAAGCTGTCCCCATTTCGGCTCAGGGATGGTGTCATACCTGATACCTTCCTTATCAAAAATTGCTGCAAGGATCTGCCTGACCGGGTCAGTATAGACCTTATGCAGTCCGCCAATCCTCTTCTTGTTGAATATCTCTGATTGTATCTTAGCTGTGCTTTCAGTAGATCCTGCTGCAACGTGGAAGGAATCGGGGAATGCCAGTCCGGAATAGACTGACTGGTGAATATAGTCAAGAATGTAGCCGACATGCAGGGCCTTATACTGTGTGCCCATTGTCATAATCTCAAGATTATTCTCAAAAACCTGATCCTGCGCTGCGGCAGGGTCTGCAAGACTCTTTGCAAAGTCATCTATGACTTCCTGAGGAACGCTTGTTCCCTGCCTGCCGAGCAGATACACATATCTTGGGACAAGATAACGCGTGACGAGGTGATCGAGATTGACCTCAATATTGCTTTTCAGGTCAAGCATCCTTGTAAGCGGCTGAAGCGGGGATGTTCCCCATGTAGAACCTGCAAGCCTGTTGAGAGGTATATGGAGGAGATCCTCTCGTGTAAGTGCCGAGTCCGTCCCTCCTTCATTATACTTCCATCCATTGTGGCGTCCGGTGTCAGGATCCTTCTGGACAGTGATGTATCTTGGACTGAGCTGTTCTAAGAAGTCAAAATCAGGATTTGCCGGGTCAAGTACAATAAAAGAGTTTCCGAAGACCATGCTCGAAACAGTAAGTTCCGAGACCATGGTATCCATAGCATACTCTGAAACCATGTCATTGGCCTGTTTGTTGAGATCAGTATCCTGATGCACAAAGGACAGTCCGGATTCTGACATGCTGTCCGCTATGCATGTGATTATCCCGAAGACATGTGAATCCTGATAGAAAAAGTTCTCAAATTTCTCAAAATCTGCTGTGATCTCCTGGGAATTCAGCTTCTTTCCCTTGCCCATCTTACTAGCGCCTTTGTAGGCTTCGACTACTATTGTTCGAGTTCTTGTAAGGAATTTGAGGAGATTTATGTTGAACATAGGAGTATTTCAAAGGGATTAAACTTATGAAATACACCTAACAACGGTCAGTATTAAAGATATTGGTTAAAATAATAGTTATTTTAAGAAATACGGTATTATAAATTATTTAAATACGTATAAAATACCGCAGGAACGTTAAAATAAAACAAAAATATCTGTAATAATTGTAGTATTTGTGATTGACTCAGTGATATATTTTACAGAAAATAGAAATGATTTGAGGAAAGAATTTGAGTTTCTGCAAATGTGCCGAATCTGAAATCCTGGCGAAATAATTTCCGAAATCTACATGCCTGTGCCTGCGAGTTTCCGTTAGGGGGCTTGGGTGTATGATGGAGAAAGAACTGGCGAGGTTTTAGCGTTGAGAAGAACGGGGGTAAACCTACATTTTCTTCAATCTCCACTCTATCATAGGATGCTCTTTCAGCTGTGGGTTGTATCTCATATCCTCAAACAGCAAATCCAGGTCTACCATCTTCTGCTCATAAAAACGTTTGATGAATATGTGTTCATTTTCATTGAGTGCAAGCATCCTTGATACAAATTCATTCACTTTTTTGGAAATCTCATCCATATCTATTCTCTTTCCTTTCTCCATCAAAGGAAGAAGAAATTTCTTTATTTCAAGTGAATCTATGCTACCAATGCTTTCCATGTCCAGCTTCCTGAAATCTTGCGCAAGGCAAAAATAAAAAATGAAACATTTTTTCAAAGCCCTTTCATTGAGCTTGAATCCGCTTTTCAGGAGAATGTAAATATCAAACATATCCCTTGGAGCAGTCCTTGTGAGCAATGCCCTTAGCTTTGTGGCAAAAAGCTCCTCCAGTCTATAAGTCCTGACTATAAATTCAGGAATGTCAAAGATGCTGATCTTCTTTTCAGCGATCTCAAAAACAGGGATACGCTCCATGAAATTTATTTCAACCTTTATCCTGTCGATATTTCCTGCGTTATTTGTGTATTTCAGGTTGTATTGCAAAAGTGCATATCGCTTTATTTTTTCCATTTCATATCCATTCATGGTGAAGATCTTTGTCAGGATCTTATCGATATTCTCCCTGCTTTTTAGCATATCTTCTCTTTGTTCCCCGGACACAAAATTGAAATCAATGTCAACAGAAAGGCGAGGCATGTTGAAATAGATTAAATTTATTGCAGTCCCGCCTTTTATGACAAGTTTGCCTGTTAAAAACTCAGTATCATAAATAGTTCTCAGCAGGTCGGCGAGCCTGAAAACCTTTTCCAGAATGTCTTTTTGGAAATTTGTCTTCTCTGAAAGACTCTCATAGTATTTCCTGTCAGGCTTAAGCAACTTTCATCAACTCTGTTATGTTTTCGGGCACGATAATGTTCCATTCTTTCTTATAAACTCCTTTTGTTCCTGGATGCAGATAATAAGTTCTCTTACTGAGATTTTCCTTTATGCATTCAAGAATATCTTGCGGAACATTCAATTCACTTTTCAGGCGATCGAGGATGAAACCAGTCCTATGATACATGCTTTTTTCCTTGAAAAGGTTAAGATATTCCAGTAACTTTTGATAATTAAGACCGGGGAATGCTGATATGCTTTTTGTGAGCTCTTCGATGCCGCCAGCATATTCTATGTTCCTGATGCAATCCAGAACTGTTCTTTCCCTGTCGCTGACATTTATTTCGAGAGTTCCTCGTTGAATCTGCTCAATTCCGAACATGTATTTCGTATTTATGATCTTATAGGAAATGTTCTGGAATTCGAAAGGTCTTAAGATCTTGTTCGTTGAAATATATGTGATATTATGATAAGACTGCGCTACTCCATGTATTTCAAGTGCTGTATGGTGCGAGATGAAATAGGGTCGGGTTAACTGTGATGCTACAAGGATCCTGTCGATAGAAAATTCTTTTCCTATCATTTGCGCCGGAACGATGGCAAACAAACCGCGCCTGACCTGCCTGATAAAACCCTTATTTTTCAATCTGAAAAGGATCTGTCTTGCGGTTTTTTTGTTTGGAATGAGCTCATATGCATCGCTATTCCTGAGAACCTCTTTCTCATAGAAACCAAAATATAGTTTATGTTCCAGTGGGCTTAGATTTACGCTTATTTTGCTGTTGTTAGACATATATGTAGATTTACTGTAAAATATGTGTAATAAAGTTTATAAAACTATTGTCCCAGAAGCTTGCATTCCACATAAGACAGCCATCTTGTCAAACACGAATCTCTGAGGGGTCGATGTTTTCCTTTTCGACCATGTATGCTATTTTTGCTGTAATGGTCGCGGTCTTACTTGTGCCTGCGTCCTGCGAGGATTAGTTGGGGGGCTTGTGTGTGTTTGATGGCTTCAAGCTGGCGGAGTTTTAGGGATAAGAGGAGGGAGTATAGTGAAATAAATACCACCTTTTTATTTTTTAATTATTCCTATTCTGCATACTCAAAATTCTCTGGAAGCTTATCCAAAACCATTCGGTAATCTTCAATAATTACCTTCTTCATGAATTTTACAAGATTTTCATAGGGATTCCTGATGACATGAATATCTGAATTAGAAAAAACATTCTGGACCACATATAGATAATATTCATCTTGAATTTGAGATGCTGCTCTCCATTCGTTGGATGTTATTTGAATGGGATTTTGTGTTCCAAAAGATTTCACCTCGATACATCTCTTTTCTCCAGTAGATTTTGATTCGATATCATAACCTCGAATTGTCTCAAAAGAGACATCTTTTGGTTCTCTCCCATGTTCTTTTTCATATTCCATTACGGCTTGCATTCCTTTAAGCTCAATTTCTTTCTTAAGTTCCTCTATATTTTCGTTTTCTTTTTGAGAAACTTCATTTACATCAATAGAAGGTATTAGGAATGCAATATTTACCGGCCCACATAATTCCCATCGAATAGTTCCTGACCTTTGATTATCTTCTAACAGTTTTTTGATTTCCGATCTCAGTTCAGAAATCTTCTTATCAATTCCGGATATTAAATAATTCTGACCTTTGCTGAGATGTTCTTGCTTCTTATTGTTCTGATTTTTTATCTTCCAATCATACTCTGCGAAAAGGAAATCATTCTCCATTTTCAAATCTTTTGAGTTCTTTTCCTGGACAAATAGTTCTATATCCTTTATTTTATCCCCTATGAGTGATTTTGGATTTTCGAGAATCTCGCCAAGGATTTTCTTATTTTCATCGATGTTTTCTTTTGTTATTAGAGGAACCTTATTCTCATTCATTTCCCATATCATCAGAGGATCTAGAATCTTTGATTCTTTGTTATTTTTTAATAAAAGTAATGGTTCTGAATATATCTCTTGACCTAAACCATTGAAAAACGTCAAAATAAATGTAACAAGAATACCTTTTTCTTTGGACGAAATCAATGATATTGAACTATATCCCAGTGAATCTTCAATAGCTGCTTCGAGGGCTGGATGACCAAGAGCTACATAAATTCCCTTACTTTTAGTATCAAATACACCTTTGAATTGGTGATTGGTGAAAGTGGATTGCTTTAAGTCTATACAGAGAGGTTTTATTGGTTCAACTTTAGGAATATCAAAAATATATT
>JBAQLI010000228.1:0-20920 GCA_049301735.1 Candidatus Methanoperedens sp. | reverse complement strand
AGGCAACAGGTTAATCAACGGGAACGGATCCCAAACGCAATGTTTGTTACCCTCTCGACCTACTTTTATGTAGGTGCAAGAATGCTTTTAATTTCTCGCAAGGATGTTGTATATACGAACGCAGATGAACGCAGATTAATTGAGTCGGATGAAGAAACTCTTATCCTAAACAGGAATTCAATCCTCAGTCATCATATTGTTACCATGACTTACTCGTCACATAATCATTGTCTATAGTTATAAAAAAGGTTTTGAATAATATGGAACCAAACGCAAATGAAATCAAATTGAATGAATTGTCAGAGAAAATCATAGGGGCAGCATTCGAAGTCAGTAATATTCTTGGAGTGGGTTTCCTTGAAAAAGTCTATGAAAATGCTTTAAATGTAGAACTTGGATTAAGAGGGTTACAAGCGCAACAGCAGACGCCTTTGAAAGTTTATTATAAGGATGAATTGGTCGGGGATTATTTTGCAGATATTCTTGTTCAGAATGAAATAATAATCGAGTTAAAAACAGTCAAAGAATTCGATGATATCCACATTGCTCAATGCCTGAATTACCTGAAAATCACAGGTTTAAAGCTCTGTCTGCTTATTAATTTCAGCAAACCAAGGGTAGATATAAAAAGGATAGTGAGAGGAATTGGAAATAAATAAACAACATCAAATAAAACAAAACAACCGCAAATTATTCGGACAAATATCTGCGTTTATCTGCGTTCATCTGCGGTTAAAATCCGTTTCATTGAGCTACAGAAGCCAGAACATTCAATTTGAACTGTTCTCCTTAATTAAGGAAACTGATTTAGTGCTTGTGCCGAGTGGAATTTTGAGTGGGGGAAGATGAGTTTACTGATTTGGCATCCGTGGGAACAAATTAAATTTGAATCCGCTGATCAATATCAAGCTCATGGTTGTCTGGGTTTATTGAAAAACAAACCGCAGATAAACGCAGATGAACGCAGATTTATTAAGTCGGATGAAGAAACATGTTTCTTAAACAGGAATTCAATCGTCAATTCTTATATTTTTGATCAAATTATCATCGAGTTAAAAACAGTCAAAGAATTCGATGACATCCATATTGCTCGATGCCTGAATTATCTCAAAATTACAGGATTAAAGCTCTGCCTGTTTATCAATTTCATCAAACTAAGAGTAGATATAAAAAGAATGGTGAGAGGAATTGGAAACAAATAACCAACATCAAATAAAACAAAGCAACCGCAAATTATTAAGACAAACATCTGCGTTTATCTGCGTTCATCTGCGGTTAATATTCGTTTCATTGAGCGATAGAACCCAGAACATTCAATTTGAACTGTTCCGGAGCAGGGTGGAAAATGATTCTGCTCTTTTTTCAATTAGCATTTGTGGGGAAAGAAAATGAAAACGTTACCGGATGGATGGAAAAAATATAAAATAAGAGATATTGGGACTGTTGTTACAGGAAACACACCACCAAAAAATGAAACACAAAATTATGACGGGGATTTGCCCTGGATAAAACCACCTGATTTAGATAATGGGATGTTTGTTTCTACTTCTGTGGATACTATATCAGAGTTTGGAAGAAAAAAAATTAGATTATTGCCCAAGGGATCGGTTCTGGTTTCCTGTATAGGCAACATTGGAAAAGTTGCCATTGCTGAATGTGAATTATGCACAAACCAACAGATAAATAGCATAATTCCATATAGAGAAATCGTTGATTCTGTTTTTATATACTACGCGATAAAGAGGATAAGACCTAAACTCGAAGAAGCTGCTTCTTCTTTTGTTGTACCACTATTAAACAAAACAGATTTTTCCAATATTGAACTCTCTATCCCACCCCTCCCCACCCAGAAGAAAATCGCTGTCGTCCTCGAAAAAGCAGAAAAGCTCAGGGAGTGGAGGAAAGAGGCGGATGGGCTGACTGATGCATTTTTGAAGAGCACATTTTTGGAGATGTTTGGGGATCCTGCGACGAATCCGAAAGGATGGAAAGTAAAAAAAATCAATGATGTTGTTGAAATAGAAGCTGGGTCGTGTGTTATAGGAGAGAAGAGACCTCGTAAAGAAAATGAATTTGCTGTATTAATGGTAAGCGCTGTAACTAAAGGAATTTTTTTACCTAATGAATATAAAGTCATTAACAGTAGCCAAATATTAAAGAAGATTGTAACTCCAGAAAAAGGCGATCTTTTATTCAGTAGAGCAAATACTTATGAACTTGTAGGAGCAACTTGCCTGATTGGAGAGAATTATCCTTATTTGTTATTACCAGATAAACTTTGGAAGATTAAACCTGATATATCAAGATCATGTTCCGAATATCTTAAGTTTGTCCTGAGCCACGCTGCAATTAGAAAAGAAATTTCTAATAATGCTTCAGGCACAAGTGGCTCGATGCTTAATATATCTATGAGTAAATTAAAATCAATAAATATTAATATCCCGCCAATTGAACTCCAGCAAAAATTCGCTCACATTGTCCATCAAGTCGAACAAATCCGCGAGCATCAAACCCAATCCAGGCAGCACATCGAAAACTTATTCAACGTCCTCATGCAAAGAGCGTTTCGCGGTGAGTTAGAGATAAAATGAATCCTTGCCTCTACATTTCATCAAAATATAAGAAATTCCAAAATTTGTAAAGACAATATAATATCAAGAATCTTATGAATGCCAAAAAAATTAAAAACAAACCGCAGATAAACGCAGATGAACGCAGATTTATTGTCTCGGATATACGTTTATCTGCGGTTATTCGTGATCAAAAGACGAAAAGGAAAACAAAATGTTAGACTCAGACCTAAAATCAAAAATAAACCAGCTCTGGGATAAATTCTGGAGCGGCGGCATCTCAAACCCCCTACAAGCAATCGAACAGATGTCCTACCTCCTCTTCATGAAGCGCTTAGAAGATGAGGACATAGCAAGAGAACAGAACGCACAATTATCAGGTGAAAAATACGAATCGCTCTTTAAAGGCAAAGAAAGCTGCAAATGGTCTCAGTGGACAAATCTCCCCGCAGACAAAATATTAGAGCATGTGCGTGACAAGGTATTTCCATTCCTGCGAAACCTTGGTGGTGAAGATTCCCTCTATTCAAAATACATGCAAGACGCCGTTTTCACAATCCCGACCGCATCGTTGCTCATTGAAGCTGTAAAGATCATTAACGGCATGCACATAAAAGAACAGAACAGGGATACCAAAGGCGATATTTACGAATATCTCCTCTCAGAATTAAAAACCTCAGGGAAAAATGGCCAGTTCAGGACGCCCAGACACATAATTAAAATGATGGTTGAATTAACAGAACCGAAAATCGGGGACATTATCTGCGATCCTGCCTGCGGCACAGCCGGCTTCCTAGTAGCATCTTATGAGCATATCTTAAAGGAAAATACATCCCATGAATTTATAAAAAAGGATGAACAGGGAAATGAATCTAATTTCAAGGGAGACAAATTGAATGAAAAACAATGGGAGATTTTAAGGGATAGCACATTTTACGGATTTGATTTTGACCAGACAATGACAAGGATTTCATTGATGAACCTGATGATGCACGGGATAAACAATCCAAACATCAAAAGCATCAATACGCTCTCAACAAGGTACAATGAAGCAAATTATTATGATGTTGTATTGGCCAATCCTCCTTTCAAAGGGAGCATAGACGAATCCGAGATAAGCGGAAAATTCACTATCAGGACAAAGAAAACCGAGATTCTTTTCCTGGAATTGATGTACAATATATTATCAGGCAATGGAAGATGCGCGGTAATCGTGCCTGATGGGGTATTATTCGGCAATTCAAATGCCCACCAACAAATCAGGAAAAAATTGCTTGAACAATGCAGATTGGATGCAGTGATTTCCATGCCTTCGGGAGTATTCAAACCGTATGCAGGAGTATCCGCAGGGGTGCTTTTTTTTACAAAAGGCGAGCCCACAGAAAAGGTATGGTTCTATGGCATGGCATCTGATGGTTATAGCCTGGATGATAAACGGACTTTCATTGATGGAAAAGGCGACATACCCGATATTATTGCGAAATTCAAGAGCAGGGATAAGGAAAAGTTTGAGGACAGGAAAGCAAAATGTTTCTTTGTACCATTTAAGGAAATTAAAGAAAATGATTATGATTTGAGCATCTCCAAATATAGGGAGATCGAATACGAAGAAGTGCATTATGAAAAACCAGAAGTTATCAAAATGAAAATACTGGAATTAGAGAATAAGATAACAAAGACATTAGAGGAATTAGAGGTTTAAGCCTCTGGCTAATAAATAATAAAAACTAAAAAAAAGTGGGCATTGATATTCCTATCAGCGCCCGATGTTATTTAAAATCTCTTTGGTCTATGGTTCTGGTAGCAATCCCTGCAATATACCGGTCTGTCGCCGGATGGTTTGAAGGGTACTTCAGTTTCCTGTTTACAGTCTGCACAAGTTGCTTTGAACATTTCTCTCGGGCCCATGTGCATATCTCTTGGACCTGTTGCTCTGAATCCACCGCTGCTGCGGCTGTCGCTTTTTCTATCGTTACTCATATATATCTCCGTTGATTTTGTTATTTTAATTCTTTCCAGCAAGTGCTGCAATTGCAAATCTTTGCATTACCCGCTCGATCTTAATCGTTACCTGGTCTCCGATTTTTGTGCCTGGCACAAAAATCACTAAACCCTGTATATGTGCTATTCCATCTCCTTCTCTGGCAATGCTATCGATCTTTACATCGTGGATAGCGCCTTGCGAGACCGGAGAAATTCTATCTTCTTCTGTTAACAAATTTTTACCTCTGTTTATTTTTAACCAATCTACCCAAAAAAAGCAAACACAGAGGGGAAAACCCTAAACTCTATAAATTACCTAATTAGACAACTGATAGTTGTCAATGCAGCATAATAGTATATAAGCTTTTTGGGTACTTTTATATATACGTTCCTCTTTACACCTGCGTGATTTTGCAGAATTGTTTTTCAGGATCATTCCTGAAAATTTCCAGTCAATCCATTCCAGTGTATCCGCATACTCCAACACGCGGCGAATTGACCACAGGCAGCAGCATATCTTCGCCGCATTCATGACCCGAAGAACAGTCATCACAAACCCATCCTTCGTTGTTACAACCGCACTGTCTGCAAATATATGTGGCGATCTTTCCGCACGAATTGCATACCAGTAATGGCGGTTTATTTCTTGCAAGGATCACGACCGAACTATCAGAATCTTTGATATTCCGTTCTCCAACTACTTTCAGGTCAAGCTGTGTGGGGCTTCCGAAATCATATTCATAACTGAACTTCTTACCAGGACTCAGAACCTTATCAAGGATATAATGCATGCTTAGATCCTCTTTGAAAAAATCATCTGTGTCTGACAAATATCTTATTCCATCGATCACAAACATGCTCATGTGCCCGCAGCATTCCACCCATGTATCTCTCAGAAAATTATCAAGTCTCCTGAGTATTGTATTTGCAGGAACTTCAAGATACATCCAGTATTCATTAAAGAAGCTTCCTTCAACAAGGATGGTGAACAATTTTGCTCCTACAGGCATCTGATATCCTGAACCTTCCCTTGCTGAGTGACCGCTTGATTCCAGGTGCTTCTTTGAGTTTTCATGTTTGAAATGAGAAAAATCCTCACTTCATCTCAAACTTCTCGAACCTCTCCTTCTTCGCCCTGCAAATAGGACATAGATCCGGCGCCTCTTCCCTCGCGCATAGATATCCACATACCTGGCACCTGTAAACCTCAACCATTTCTCCACCTCCTGCTCCTTTCTGTTCTTTAATACTGGGATAACCTTTCACATAATATTCCTGGGGACGCCGCTCCGGGATCGGGTCATGCGGCTTTCTCCCTGATATCCATTCGTCATTCACATACAATGTGCACAGGCAGCATCCGTACTCTGCAACATCGGGGTCCCTGTAGTTGCACGGGCAGATGATATCCATATCATCTGCAAGAACACCGCTTGCGATGCGGCAGGGGCACGATCCATAGCCATATCGGTGCTCATTATCCCACAGACCCTGGAGAATATCATCAAGTTCATCCTTATAAGGATTGAACTTGTAACCCTCCTCATCTGCAATTTTTTTCATTCCTGCAAACATCTCTTCAACTGTTATCATAAGCCCAGCGCCTCTCTTAATTTATTCTCATGGAAACCTATAATCACCTCATCACCAATAACTATAGTTGGGAATCTCACATCCGGACTTATTTTCATCATTTCCGAAAGTATATCCTCCCTTTCCTTTCCACTTAATTTATCTACATCCACATAGTCATATTCGATACCGTTCTTCTTCAAGAACCGTTTTGTTGCGCGACAATGAAAGCAAGTGCTAAGCGTATAAAGTTTTGGTTTAATATTTTTCTTCATGGTCCATGCATCTCCCTGTGTTCTTCCGTAACTGCATGATGTTCCTCAGGCGGCGCGATTTCACAAATATCCGGCGATCCTTTTTCCTTATAATGCAGGTTCCATTTTTTGCAAACCCACATCTGGAGAGCATTTATATCTTCATCGCTCATGTGCCTGAAACGCCCCTGCATCATCAGGTAATCCTTTACTGATTTCATTTTTCCTGGTTTATATGTGATCCTTTTCTCGCCGTTTTCCACTTCATACAGCGTCCACATCCCGCTTTCCACAGCCCTTTTTGTGACTTCAACGGTTCTTGCCGGGTCCATTTTCCAGCCCGGGATGCAGGGAGTGAACATATGAAGGAAGCGGAAACCCCTGATATTTTTTGCCTTCTCCACTTTTCTTATGAAATCAAGGGGCTGCCCGATGGAAAGCGTAGCATAATACGGAATTTCATGAGCTACAACGATATCACCGAGATTTTTCTTAAATCTCCTGTTTCCCTGAACATGCTTCCCTACAGGCGTGGTCGTGGTCCATGCTCCAAAAGGCGTCCCACCGCTTCGCTGTATTCCTGTATTCATATATGCCTCATTATCAAGGCAGATATAAAGAACATCATCATTACGTTCCGCAGCACCTGACATGCTCTGCAAACCGATATCATAAGTCCCGCCATCTCCTGCAAAGCCGGCCACAGTTACTTTTTTCCCTTTCTTTTCAAAAGCCGCCTGCATTCCGGTCAGGCAGGCTCCGGTATTTTCAAAAGCTGTATGGAAAAACGGCACTTTCCACGCTCCATACGGGAATGTTGTGCCAAACACTACACCGCAGCTTGCAGGGACATATACGGCAGTATCTTTTCCGAGAACACGTATCGCATTCCTTATCGACATGGCAACACCGCATCCCGGACATGCGGTATGTCCTGCCGTAAAAAGATTTTCATCCGGAAGTTCCTTTATTGTGATCATACAGTTTCACCCCGCGTATCATGCCAGCTGATATCATTCACTTTTTCACCTTTTGCTGCCCTTCGCGTCAGCTCGAACATCTTCATTATCTGCTCCTTCGTCACATCGCGCCCTCCTAATCCTGCAAGATGATCGATAACAGGTATTGTCATTCCAAAAAGGGCCGAGCGCACCTCATTATATACTTGCCCTCCCCCATGATAGGATATCGAGCGGTCAAAAACACCAAGGGCACTTATTTGCGCTACTGCTTTTTTCAATTCCCTTGAAGGGAATGGCCTGAAAAATCGAAGCTTTATTAAACCCACCTTTTCTCCTTTTTGCCTCAATTCATCCACAACCTCACGGGATGTACTTGTGACAGTTCCCATAGTGATCAAAGCAATATCGGCATCATCCATCCGGTAAGTATCAATCAGGCCTCCATAATCCCTGCCGAATCTTTTTGCAAATTTGCTGTTTATTTCCTGGATTACTTCTTTTGAGGATTCAACTGCTCCCGCAGTTTGTCTTCGCAATTCCATAATATATTCAGGAGGCATGAAAGTCCCGATCATCGCAGGTCTTACAGTGTCAAGGATGATATCAGGCTCATAAGGTGGCAGGAACGAATCAATTTCCTCCTGCTGCGGGACATCAACCGGCTCAACAGTATGCGTAAGTACAAAACCATCAAGACAGGGCATCACAGGAAGGAGGACCCGCTTATCTTCAGCGATCCTGAAAGACTGGATCACCATATCCAGAGCTTCCTGGTTATCTTCCACATAAAGCTGCAACCATCCGGAATCCCGCGCGCCCATGGAATCATTGTATTCGCACCAGATCCCCGGCGGCCCACCAAGTGTACGGCTGGCATTTGGCATCACAATGGGGAGCCGAAGAGGTGCAGTGGCATAGAGCATCTCATGCATGAATGCAAGCCCCTGGGAAGAAGTTGCAGTGAATACCCGTGCACCCGCAGCAGATGCTGCTGCTGCTGCGCTCATTACGCTGTGCTCTGACTCCATTGTAAGGAACTTTGCATCAAGCTCGCCATCATTGACAAAATCTGCGATATGCTCTATTATCAGCGTTTGCGGAGTTATCGGGAAAGCAGGTACTACCTCCACGCGGCAAAGTTTTGCACCGATCGCAACAGCATGGTCGCCTGTAATTACTTTCTTCATACGCGAGCCCTCACCATTTTTATAGCATCAACAGGGCATTCGTTGGCGCATACGCCGCATCCTTTGCAATAATCGTAATTGGTCATGAGGTCTCCCTTGTTGGATATCCTGTGGATCGTGCCTTCAGGACAATAAAACCAGCATAAAAGGCACATAACGCATTTTTCCCTGTCCCTCAACGGACGATACGTAGCCCAGCCCGATACTTTATTCTCGATAAAACTTCCAGGACCGATAAGACCTGCATCAGTTTTACCTTCAATAAGAGATCCGCCCACCGGCATTTCCTGATATGTGGGCAGCCATTGTTTTCTTGCTTCAAGCTTTTTTATACCCCTGCTTTTCCCAATAATTGTCTTTTCATACGCAGTCCGTGCAGCAAGCGCATTTTTTTCACCTGTTTTTTCTCCGAGCTTTTCACCGAATTTTCTCTTGATCGATTCTTCTAAGGATTCTATCTTTACAACCCCTGTTGCTTTTGCAAATGCCCCCAGGATTGCGGTATTGGTGATCGGGGCTTTCAGGATTTCAAGTGCTATGGATATTGCATTGACAGTCGCTGTGTTGATGATCTTACCCAGATCTATGTCTTCCGGTCTTTCCTTTGAGTTAATAACCGCAATACCTTCTGGTTTCAAACCTGATACAACATCAATTGTGTCAAGCAGCGAATCATCAAGCACGACCACACAGTCGGGATTGTATACCTGCGTTTTACTGAATATTTTTTTTGAATCGATACGCGTGAAGGCAAGAACCGGCGCTCCCCGTCTTTCAGCCCCGAAAAAAGGAAATGCTACTGCATAATTTCCTTCATTGACAGCAGCCTCTGCAAGGGTCTGGGCAGCCATGACCGCCCCCTGTCCGCCACGACCATGAAACCTTACTTCGTACATGACTTTTTATTCACAGGAGCCGGGTAAAAGTATATTCCCGCAATCACTGCATACGAATCTTGGGAGACCTTTTTTCAGTATCCTGACAGGCGCCGGATATCCTCCCTCCCATATCGGAAGGTCAATCCTGTGTGCATGTCCCATACAGAGCCCTTTTCCGCACATGATGCATATGGCAACGGATTCTTCAACAGTCTCATTTTGTGCGCATTCAAAACATCTCAACATAGCGATCACCAATTCTCCTTAAGGGCTTCATGACAGGGCGGACACATTATTCGTTTCATTTTTTCAATATCCTTTTCAAGCCTTACAGGGTAGTCACCTTTCCAGACAGGCGTTTCTTCATATATCGCATGTTCCATGCAAACGCCCATACCGCACACTATACAGGCCGCCACCGCGTCCGTATCTTTCCCCATTTTAGCACAAACATAACATTTCATACTAATTCACTCTTCCTCACTTGCCATCAGTCCTTCTTTTATCAATAGGTCGCTTCTTACTGCATGGGTTGATTCTATTTTCTGGCCAAGTATCTGCCTGATTTCTTTTGCCAGTTCATTTAGCTTTATTCGTGAACAGGTCTCTCCTCGCGTTATTCCACTGACGATTGCGGCAACGGTTCCTTCTGTTTCCGGATTTTTGGGTTTTACAAGTTTTGTTTTAATACCTGCTTTTGCAAAATCCTCAAAATCAATAGGATATTCACAGGCTACTACCGCAGGGATATTTATATATTTCAATATCTTTTTTGTTTTTGAGATTATATGGGAATTCACATTTCCCATATTAAGCAATACAATTTTGTGCCTTGCTATCTGTTCTATCTCTTTAGCTGTCAGACCGAAATTTGCTCCATAGCCTCTTGAAACATTAGAAGATCCGGTTTCATCCATTGGAACACCCGCGCCAGCCTCAAGCACAAGAACACTAACCTGTATACTTTCCCGCCTGAGGCCCTGCGTTATTTCACATACCGGTTTTGTGATATGTCTGCGGCCGGGAGACATGGCAATAGCTACCACATCAGGTCTTGCTGCTTCAGACAGGGTGCCTCTCTGGGCAAGGCCGCCACCCCGGCCAAGTCCCATTGTCTCCCTGCAGTCCACTAATTGTGTTTCTCTTCCGAACATAATTATTTTTTTATCTCAAGTATAGTTTCCCATGTATCTGCATGGTCTTCTTCATCTGAGAGTATCTCCTCAAGCATAAGTCTTGTTGTAGGGTCATCTTCCTCTATGGCAAGTTTGATATGTTCCTTATATTGCTCTATAGCATGATTCTCCTTTGCCAGGTCATCCTGTACCATTTTCTTTAAGTCTCCGCCCTCAACTATTGGCTCGGGTTTCTTTGTTGGGGTTCCGCCAAGGTATACAATCCTCTCACCGAGCTTTTCAGCATGGTCCATCTCACTTTTTGCAATTGATTTGAATATTTCAAGGATAGCAGGACTTTCCATTCCCTCTCCCTCATAATGATGCTTCATATATTGTATGATAGCACTCAACTCTGCTTCTCTGTCCTTGTTCAATGCATCTATTATTTTTTGGCTCATATTTTCCTCCCGTTTGATCTTATATCATTGATAAATCAATGAATATTAATATATTTCAATCTTATTTACTGCCTTTTTCTTCCAGGCATACAGCCATGACCGCTGCCGTATCCTTCTGTTCCCTCTATAAGTTTCAGGGCTCTCCTGCACGCTGCTACGCCGGGTGCGCCTGAAGTAATGAAAATTACATTCATGGTTTCCATTATTTCTTCTTTTGTGGCACCGTGGTTGAGTGCGCTCCTCATCTGGGATTCACAGCAGGGCTCGCATCTCTGGGCTGCCATGACAGCAAGAGACATCAATACTTTTACCTTTGCAGAAAGGGCGCCATCCTCCTGGATTTGATCATCGCATTTCTTATAATGTTCAAACATATCTGGATTCATTTCACCCATCATGTTCATTATTTCAGGAGTAAATCCCATTTTACCTTCTATGCTATCTATTACTTTCTTAGGTTCCATATTTTTCTCCCATAGTATATCTTTGTTTAAGAGTTTATTTAATCCTTTGCCTGTAATTTCGAAAGGATTTTTTTTATTTCTTCCTTATGCTTCGTTTCATCTTTCATTGATTTTTCAAAAAATCGGAAAGCTTCATCGTTTCCTTCAGCAAATGCCACTTCTGATGCATGTGATTTATCTTTTTCCGCCTGTATCTCTCCTGCGAGCATATTCAGAAGATTTGTTTTTGTGTCCTTGACCATTCCCAGGAGAGCTGCAAATTGGGCGGCATGAGAGGCCTCATCCATTGCGATATTAAAGAGATAAGCTGCAATTTCGTTTTGTCCTTCCTCCTCTGCTTGTTTTGACATGGCAAGATATAATGCTATATCATTTGATTCCGAATCAAACGTTTTTTCCATTATTTCCATTGTTTGCATTTTTTCTACTGCGGATTTTACACTAAGTTTTGATTCTTTTGTGTAATCGATCATAACTTCCTACTCCATCCTCTTAATTTGTCTTTCAAGTATAATAAAAGATTGGATTGTCAAATCGATTCAACCTTCGCATCCGCCCATCTATCAATAAAAAGATACTTGAGCATATCGATTATAAGGAAGTTTGAACCAGTTTTTACCTCGATGGTCACTAAATTATCTTCATGACTAAATAAAACAGAGTCCAGGAGCTTTTTTTTCCTGTCCTTCACTGCGACCTCAAAATAGACTATCCCTTCATGTTTCTTAATATCAAAACCAAGTCCATTTAAAAGCAGGTATTCCTGCAAACGATTCTGGAAACTGTACTTTGAAGGATCGTTCCATAGTGATACTATCTTGAAATTATTCCCTATTTCTTTCCCGTCGAAAAATGAGATACCCAATAGCGATGATTCGATACCCTTTTTCTTGAGATGCTCAATGAATATTTCTTGACTTCCCGAAAATTCAAAGTCATAAAGGAATCGGCCGAAAAGGAAACCATATCCTTTGGAAGCTTGCATATTCTGCACCTGCCTGCATAAAAGATAGTCCTTTACAAGAGCAGGTATTTGTATAAGAATAGATTTCCCAATAAATGCGCATTTTGCTTCCGGGGTCAGGTATCGTCCGGATTCTTTTAAGGTAACTGCTGCCTGCACGATCTTTGGCCTTTTCTTTTTCTCTACAGTATTTTTGAGTCTTTCGAGATCTTTCTGTAAAACCACCGGAACAGATAAAAGTTTTTGTTCTTCACATCCCCCACACCCGATGCAGCCACCTTTTCCTTCAAGGCAATATCCATTGTCTGTAAAATTCATGGATTCGGTATACATTTTATAAAGAAATGACTTAGCAGGAGTGCCTTTTAGGCTTTCAAAAGGAAAAACATAATTCATGTCTTTAGCTTCGGATATTCTATTTCCTGATGCTAACCTTAATTCAGAGATGAGCACAGCTTTGTCACCAACCATATGTTCACCGTCAAAGTATCCACCTTTTTTGGCAAATCCGGAAATGACCCCAAAACATTCAAAACCTGCAAGAACAATATGCTGCGATATCAGGAATTCCTCTATATCCTGTGCCATCCTGAACTCAAAATTATTGGTTTCACAATCCCTCTTAATATCCCCTTTTACTTTTTTTATGCTTTCAGGGTCTTTTATGGTCTGGCTGAATTGCAGGGGTGTAAAGGGAAGGTTTGAAAGAAGCCCGAAGCTCATAATTGTCCTGCAGCCTGGTGATAATTTTGTTTTTAAATTTTTAAGCTTCATTATGAAAGCTTTGAATTCCCGGCAGTCATTTTCATTTTCAAGACCGGTAATTATGAAAAATAATTTTATTTGCCTTGGTTTTCTTGAATAGACATGTTCAAGCGATATGAGAAGTTCCTTTTCAGATAAGGTCTTATGCAAAAACCGTCTCATCCTGTCGTTTATCCCTTCCACCCCAAACGTGAAAGTCCTTTTCCCGGAAAGTATCTCAAGATCAAGAAGCTCAGGGTGCATTGCGATGATGTCTGCCCGCTGGCTCTTGAAATTCACAAATTTTGTAATTTCATTAAGGTCAGCGATTATTTTTGAGATTCCTGTATGAAGATTGAAATTAAAACTCAGGAAATCAAACTCGGTCGGAGCATGTTTTATTTTCACTTCAAACGCTTTTGAAAGGATGTCCCCGGGTTCATATTCCCTGAATGGTTTTCTTGTATGCCCTTCAAAACAGAATGAACAGAAGCATGGGCACCCCTGCGTTATCTGGAGTTTGACAGTATTCTCAATATCGGTATTCAATATCGGGTATTCAGTGATAATATACGAAGCCTGCGGCATTTTAGGGGGAGCAATACTAATGCTATGCGGGATTGGAAGCCTGATATCAAATAATCCTTTTACTTCAGTTTCAAGGAGATGCATGACCAGCTTCTTTGGTTTTTCTTTACTGTCATTCACGATAGAAGCGATTTTCCCGACAGCTCCTTCGCCTTCCCCGAAAAATAGCGCATCAATATAAGAATCACCCTCTGGAGATATAGCACATTGAGCCATAAGTGCGTTTGAGCCACCCATAATTACGATGGGGCGAAGCGTTTGTCTTTCTGATTTCAGGGCCGGAATTCCAGTATTTGAAAAGAGATAAGGCAAATTGAATAATTCCAGGGTGAAAGAGTTGGATATCAGAACAAGGTCAAAATCATTTATTGGATGGAGAGATTGAATGCCCAGGAAAAATGGTATTTTGTTATCATTGAAAAACCGGATATTCTTTGGATCGGGAAAAAATGCATAATCAATATATGCCAGAGGTAGAGCTCTTCGTATTTCCTGGAAAAGAAAATGATGCGTTATGGATTCCCTGATATTTTGAAGAGGAGAGAGACGAACGATCAATACCCGCAGTTGGGCATTCTCAAATCCCGGATTATTGAATGTGGGATTTGCGCGAGGAAAAAAGATGCGGTATCCCTCAATCTTATAAAAATTATTTAATATAATTTCGGAATGATCAATCATATCTGCTGCTAATTCTCTGTGCCCAAATTTAAACCCTATTAACCTTCATCAACATGATGCCTTTTACAAAATAATTTCTTTTACAAAAATATAATAATATTTAATAAAAATGTCATCATGGTATTATTAATTCAAAGAGTAAGATTTATTAATGGGTTTTTTCATAATAGTATCCAGTGAAGTATTTGGTTCGAGAAATAATTTTCTTCAAAAATAACCCAACTGGATTTTGTATAATTTATTTTTAATAATATTTACTAAAAGATACTAGATATTTATGATAATTTTTAATAACAAAGAGGAGGATGAATTTTGAAGTATTGTGTTGATTGCAGGCACTTCTCAACAAAAGTAAAAGGAAGCAACAGGGAACAATACGATGGTTCCTGCACCAGGATGAAAAAAAATGTGTATGAGACAAATCTTGGATGCAAAGAATTCAATGAAGAACGCGTTTAGGCATAATTGAATCAGCTTCTGGCTGTTGGTGTTTTTTTATTTACGTATGCACTGATAGTCCTTAAGCCAAAAAAGATCAATGAAGCCCATGCGGCTTTAATTGGCGCGATCCTTGCTGTAATATTCCTTCTCAAACCTCACCAGGTACTTGAAGCTCTTGGTATTTCGACACAGGAAATGCCAGTGCCTCTTGTTACAACATGGAATGTAGTCATAATTCTTATAACCTTAATGATAATCTCAAGTCTTCTTGATGATTACGGGTTCTTTGCATACTGCGCAAGGAAAGCGATACATGCATCAGGGAACAGCGGACACAGGTTATTTTTATATACCTATCTTGTGGTCTCATCAATAGCTCTTTTTGCCGGGAATGATGTTGTTATCCTCACTACAACTCCCATTATCCTGATTTTCTGCAAAAATGCAGAGATAAATCCCAAACCATATATGTATGCATCTTTTTTTGCTGCAAATACGTTTTCAATACCGCTTTATATCGGAAATCTTACAAATATCCTGATAGGGGATAGTTTCGGGCTTGATTATTTCGGATTTACCAGATATATGTTCCTTCCTACGATCGCAGCAGCTTCTGTAAATTATCATTTATTGAAATATATCTTCAGGAAACAGATACCGCTTAGTTTTAACTTAAAAGATGATTTCGAGGTAATCATAAAAAATAAACCTATTGTAACCCTGGGACTTGCAGTATTGCTTGGCGTCATCATTTTTGGAGGTATAGCGAATTATTATAAAGTGCCAATATCCTTTGTGACATTAATCGGGGCTTTGATCCTGTTGATTTCCGAGAGAAGAATTGCACATCGGCTAAACAGGATATCATGGAATGTTGTGATCTTTGTTATCGGGCTTTTCATCGTAGTAAAGAGCCTGGATGCAAGCGGAGTAAATAGCAAAATAGGCGAAATGGTTTTTACAGGATTGAGCGATAATATTTTCATCGCAATTTATTCCATGTCGCTTTTGTCTGCTTTAATGTGCAATCTTGTAAATAATATTCCCATGACAGCCATGATGCTTTCAATAATCCAGCAGGCAAATCTATCCCCATCAATGAATACAGCAATGGGTTACTCGCTTGTTATCGGTTCAAATCTTGGCGCCAATTTTACCACATTCGGGGCGCTTGCCGGGATACTCTGGCTTGAAAGCGCGCGCAGGTATGGATGGAATACTACAATGACCGATCTTCTTAAGATCGGATTATTCGTTACTCCTATTGCCATACTGGGAGCAAGCATAGTGCTGGCGGTAGAACTATCGTTTTAATATTTCCGACCCGGACACTCTTTAATTTCGTGAATCGATACATTCTATTTCTGGATAACAGTAGATATATATCTGTTTGAGTAGTACTCAAACCCCAGTTCAGGTGATATTATGAATTTTATAGTCAAAGGAAATTTCAAAGCAGGACAAAAATGGGAACAATTTACAAAAAAGATAACAACATTAAACAAGAGTCTGGCATTAGAAAAGACATTTTCCCTTCTTGGAAGCGAGCACAGGTTAAGACGCAGTTTAATTAAGATAAATTCAGTAGACGAGGCTAAAGAATGAGTGGTGTATTGAACCAGCAGCAACTAGCAGAATTATCAGAAAAGCACCAGGTCTACCAGTACCAGGCGGAATCCATTGCACAGCAGATAAACATGGTTAAATTGACCATCAAGGATGTAGAGACCGCATTGACCACAATTACCGCTTTAAAAGATGAACCATCGGGGATAGAAACACTTGTGCCCATCGGTTTTGGTTCTTTCGTCAAGGCGAACCTGGTAAATACGGATACTATTGTTGTTGGAATTGGGGCGGGAGTGAGCATTGAGAAAAAAATAGACGATGCCAGATCATTCCTTGAAAAAAGGAAAGATGAACTTACAAAATATTATGAGCAGCTGAACACTACAATAGCAAAGATTGGCCAGGAACTTCAGAATATCGAGAAAATAGTTCAAAAGCACCAGCAATCCCAGCAGCAGCAGCCCATGCGCGCCGAATAATTTCACATGTTTGAAAAACTCAAAGAGAAACTTGGCGGTTTTAAGAAAGCACTTGGCACAGTTTTAGAAACAAAAGAAAAAGAAGCTATAAAAACAGAACCTGCAAAGGTCGAATCTGCAAAGGTTGAAACCGTTAAGGCCGGGATTAAAACTGATGTTAAAGCTGATGTTAAAACTGACCTTAATGCCCAGGTCACAAGTTCGGAGATCGGAGAGATCAGGAAAACTCCAGAACCTGCAATCCCGCCGAAAGCTCCTGAAAAATTCGGCATATTCGATAAGATCAAAGCAGCGGTCTTTGAACAGGAATTCATAATAGAAGAAAGCAGCGTAAAAGACATTCTCTGGGAGCTTGAGATGGCGCTTCTTGAGAGTGATGTAGCGCTTCCTGTCGCTGAAAAAATAGTTGAATCAATAAAATTAGAGCTTGTTGGAACAAGGAGAAAAATCGGCTCTGATACAGGTAAGATCGTCGAAGACGCGCTTAAAAAAGCCATCCTTAAAGTTATTTCAGTAGATTATTTTGATTTTGATGAGTTCATCAAGAAGGCCAATAAACCAGTAAGCATTGTTTTTGTTGGTGTAAATGGAACAGGCAAGACCACAACTGTTGCAAAAATGGCAGAACGCTTTAAATCGCAGAATTATTCTGTCGTTATCGCTGCGGGCGATACATTCCGCGCCGGTGCAATTGAGCAGATAGATAAGCATGCAGAAGCTCTCGGGATAAAGATCATCAAGCACCAGGAAGGCTCTGACCCCGCAGCAATAATATATGATGCTATACAGTTCGCAAAAGCAAAGCATAAAGACATAGTGCTTGCAGATACAGCCGGAAGAATGCATATCAACATCAATCTTATGGACCAGTTAAAAAAGATATGCAGGGTCAACAATCCTGATCTTATTATTTTCGTGGATGAGGCTATAGCAGGTAACGATGCTGTTGAACGGGCAAAGCTATTCAACAGCGCTGTGCCATTTAGCGGCAGCATACTGACAAAAGCGGATGCAGATTCAAAAGGCGGCGCAGCGATATCAATATCATACACTACCGGGAAGCCAATACTTTTCCTTGGAGTCGGGCAAACCTATAAAGATCTTGTCAAATTCGAGCCTCAGTGGTTAGTCTCACGGTTGTTTGAATAAAATGCAAAGCAAAATCGGTAAAGCTTTCGCCCCTGCCCATATATCAGGTATTTTCATAATCGACATTAAAAAAGACCCATCACTTTCAGGTTCAATGGGCTGCGGAATATGTCTTGAGGACGGCGCTGTGACAGAAGTGCGCCCATCAAAGGAAACAATAATCAGGATCAATGGGACTGTTATGAAAGCTCCCACGACATTATCGGCAATAGGACTCCTGACCCCTGAACCTGTGTTCGTAGATACAACACTCAACATACCCATCGGCGCAGGGTTTGGTGCAAGCGGAGCCGGGGCATTGAGCGCCTCACTTTCACTAAATGAAGCGCTCTCCCTGGATTTGACCTTTAAAGAAGTAGCAGGAGCCGCTCATCGTGCCGAAGTGATGAACATGACAGGGCTTGGAGATGTCACAGGGATGACCTTTGGCGGCATGGTTATAAGGAAAAAAGCAGGCGCGCCTTTTCGTGGGATTATTGATAAGATCCCATCCAGGAATACAAAAATATCCTGGATAGAGTTCAATGAAATATCAACAAGATCAATCTTATCAGATGAACTTAAACAGAAGACCATAAACAGGGCTGGAAAATCAAGGCTCAAAGAACTCTTTAAAAAACCCACGATTGAAAATTTCATGATACAATCAGCAGCATTCGCAAAAGATATTGAACTCATGAGCCCCAAGGTAAAAGATGCTATCGAAGCTGTAAAAGCCGCAGGTGGTCTTGCAAGCCAGGCAATGCTTGGAGATACTGTTTTTGCAATAAACGATAATGGTGCACTTATGGAGTTCGGGGAAATCCATGAAAGCAGGATAAGTAATGCTGGGGCACACCTGATATAATATGATACCGAAAAGCCATCCTCGATATGAGTCTCTAATGACGCGTGAGTTAATAGTTGAAGGGGTCAGGAAAGGTATTACAAGTACCCAGGGTTTGATAGCACAGGGGCGGGGGGAGGCATTTGATTATTTGATAGGTGAGAAAACCACAGAAAGCGCTTTGCGTGCTGAAAAGGTGGCAGCAGCAAAGTTACTTCTTGCGCGAAAACCTGTAATATCGGTGAATGGAAATGCCGCAGCCCTTGTCGGTTCTGAACTCATAAGGTTAAGCGAACTTGTAAATGCGCCTCTTGAAGTTAATTTATTTCACAGGACAGAAGAAAGGGTAAATAAAATCATGGGGCATCTTCAATCCCTCGGTGCAAAAAACCTGATTACAAAGAACGATGCCCTGATCCCCGGACTTGAACACGACCGCGCAAAAGTAGACAGTGATGGCATCTTCGTAGCTGATGTCGTTCTTGTACCTCTTGAGGATGGCGACAGGTGCAAAGCACTTGTAGATATGGAAAAAACCGTAATTGCCATTGACCTCAATCCCCTTTCAAGAACGGCACAATGCGCAACTGTCACGATCGTGGATAATATAATCCGCGCTGTACCCAATATTTCAAAATTTGCAGAAGAATTGAAAGAACTAGAACAGGAACAACTTAAAGATATTGTTATGGGCTATGATAATAAACAGACACTGTCTCTTGCTATCGAAGAAATAAGCAAGAACCTGATCTCTTTTATAGGCAGGTCATGATATTACCAATATCGTTAGGGGCATTCCCACCGCAAAGTCGGTCATCGCCACCAACTGCGGTTCATAAATGAACATAAAAAAAACAGCGAACTATACGAACTGTTACGAACTCCGGTAGCGTGAGTTCGTTTCAGTTCGTATGAGTTAGTTGTTAATTTTTTTCATACCAGAAAACAAAGAATTTGCTGCTATGCTTTACGCTCTTTGCGGTGTTAAGGGCTCAGAATGCGGGATATAATATAATACGGTATAATACGGGCGCGGAGGGATTCGAACCCCCGACCTACAGCTAGCTCCAATATTATTTAGGAGGCTGCCGCCCTATCCAGACTAGGCCACGCGCCCTTGGGGTTTTTACTAAATGTCAGTGGTTTGTATTTAATATATCGTATCTTTCAAACAGAAATTGGATGTTTGGATTAATAATATTTGGAACACGAAGTTAATAATAAGTCACTTCAACCACATATTTTTCAGCAAGTGCCAGTATCTTAGCGGCCAATTCATCCTTATCATGCCTGAATTGCTGTTTTCCCTGCATTATTTCTTGGGAAACCTCCCTTCCCACAACATCATCAAATCCTGGCCTGACGCGAATGATCATTGACCCCTCAGGAACCACTGTATTCTCAAGCACATTATCCATATCCCCGTCAATAATACCGATGACAGGAATACCAAGACGCGCCAATATATCCGAAGCTATTGTCGTAGTGTCATCCCCTACTGTTATGACAAGCCCTGCATCCTGTACAAGTTCAAAGGTTGATTCAGCAGCGTGGTCAATTATTGCTATTTTATTGTTCGATTTTTTTGAATTAATATCTCTTATCCTTGGTTTTGATCTTGTTCTCCTGATCCCGCCAGTTTTTACCTTTGCTGTGAAAAGGTCGATAATGCGATTTTCAAGTTTTTCAAGACCATGCGGTTTTACTTTTATACCTTTGAGCCTTATGATCTTTCCATCCCTGCATACAATTTCAATATCAGGATTTGTAGTCTCACCGATCACAACACCATCGAGGCGAATGTTTTCACCAATGAACGCGCCTCCTATGCTGCGGATGACAAACTCCCTATCGATCCGGATATGCGAGGGTTCAGGTATTCCCAACTCCACAGGCAGGTCATAATTTACATCATATTTTGCGAGAAAGTTCCTGACAAATTCAGCGCATCTTTTCGCAGGTGGATAGTAGTAGATTATCCTGCCATTATTATCCGGCCTCTCGATATGTACAAATGGCAGTGAGTTATCAAG
>JBAQLI010000227.1:0-1875 GCA_049301735.1 Candidatus Methanoperedens sp. | reverse complement strand
ATTTACGATTTAAAATTATAAAAGCTTTTCGAAATATTTAAAGTTGTATATCAATTCTTGTTTATAAAAACAAAAAGGGGCGCAGGCATCGAGCGAGCGCCCCGGCAGTCTGGTAACAGACTGATATCTGATCGATCACACTAATTTTATTATTGTATCGCGAGGCACAATCCTAAAATCCAGTGATTTGCCGATTCTATCGACGGAAAAGAGAACAACCTGATAACAAATCTCTCTCAATAAACGACAATTATCGAAAAATTAACTGTTTTTTAAGGCAAAGACCAAATTAATAATAAATAGGCTCAAAATAACCCGCATAATAAGCATAAATCGATAGGCACTGCTATCACGATATTAAAATTTAGGTGTTACTACTCACCAATTCATAAAAGGAATAAAAACCATGAACCGCTCAAAGAGTGTTGGTTTTTGCTCATTGAACATTCCAGCCCTTTTCATTGAAGAAAGTTGAAGTTGATTGATAATACCAATATCAGTCCTGAACTGTTTTTTCCTGTGAGTCTTAAGACTTGTCGAATAATAATTTTCAATTGAATTATTAGTAGCAGGAGCCCCCTCAACGAAGTGAAACATTATGAGATTCTTCCAATGTTTCTTGATCATTTTCAGTCTTGTTTGAATGCTTGTTTCGAAAGAATTCAATTCATTAAACAGATCGTTGAAATTTTTCTCTGCTTTATCCAGGCTATTGATTTCAAGATTTTCTTTTTTTCTTCTACGTAAGAGCTCTAATTCATGAACAAATCTGTAGAATTCATTTTTGGCCTTCTTTATCCAGGCTTTATAGACAACTTCATTTTTGATAATTTCTCCCTCTTCCAATTCAAGCTGGACAAGCCTCTCGATTTCCTTTTCACGATTATAAAAAATGTTCAACAACCTGTATTTGACAAGTTCTTGTGCTATTGAAGTTTTTCTCGGAAAATCTTTGACTATAAGCTTATTCAGATGCAGGAGACAATATTGATGCAATAAGTTATCTCCAAAAACGTCTTCCAATACTTTTGGATAACTTGTTCCAAAATCTGTAACTATGAATAAAGGTTTAGATGTATCCAGGTTTGAAATCAAGAATTGTTTTATTGTATCAGGACTTTTATCATCAAAAAGTTCCTCTGCTATCTTTTGTTTTGTTCTTGCATCCAGTAGTGAGAGACGGAATTTCTGGCATCGACCTTCCTTGGGAAACTGTTCATCATAGTGAACAATATAACTGGCTTTAAATTTTGGGATTTCTACATCTTCCATCATTTTATTGAAGTCTCTGAAAACAGTGCCTTTAGATCGTGAAAAAATAAGTTCCATTATACTTGAGATTGCTTGATATGAAACATGATTCAATCTAAGCATCTGGTAAATTTGCCCCAACTGGGAGAATAATTCGGTTTTGATCTTTTCCCATGCAGTTCTTTGTTCTTCAAGCATTTTCCCGCAACGTTTGCATAGATACTTTCCGATCTTTATTCTGCCAAGTCCCTTTTTCGTATATTGGTTAAAACCATTATGCACAGTTGAATTTTTGCATTCGGGACATTGGGGCGGTTTTATTTTACGGAATATGCAGGTTTCTGTGTATTCATAGTCATTACCAAAATCCCCAAAAACATTTAGCAGATTTGGGATTTGCGATATATTTTTAAATGTAGAAGATATTGTAACCATGGTCAGTAGCAGGTAATATCATTACATTAAAGAATAAATAAGTATTTATTGTGATGATATTACTTTGACCATAACTGAATTATGTAACTGTGCCGTATCGCGAGTTATTTAAATATATTACCTCAAATTATTGAATATCATTTCCCGAAAAAATGAAATCTCAATCCTCCAACCAATTCATCTCACACC
>JBAQLI010000226.1:0-7017 GCA_049301735.1 Candidatus Methanoperedens sp. | reverse complement strand
GGGGAGGATTGATGCGCTAAAGAACGATTCCAGTGTTCTCATTCAGCTTGGCATAAGAGTGGAGGGCAAAGCTTTTGACATTAAGGTTAGATGACCATGAACGAGAAGGTTTGGATTTTGCAGAGGTTGCGGCTACAACAGATGATTTGAGCCTAATCCTTGCCAGGGCAGCAAAAAGATTCGAGGAGCTTGTATCTTAAGAGTCGCAATGTCTGATACACCGACAAAGATGCCTGAGATTGTTATCGATCACCGAGAGATGAGAAGCCCGGTGGCAAAGACACTGGAGAGACTGGGAGTCAAGCTGGTGTTTAAAACCCTTGATGTAGGTGACTATGTTGTTTCAGACAGGATAGCATTTGAAAGGAAGACTTTAGATGACCTATTCTCTTCATGGATTGACGAGAAGAAGCTTTTTGGACAATTGTATGACCTTGCCCAGGCATATCATAGACCGGTGTTAATAATCGAAGGTGGTGATCCGTTCTTCACCACAAGAAGAGTCAATGTCCAGGCAATAAGAGGCATGCTAAACGCTATTACCGTCAGTCTTCGTGTGCCAATATTATATTCGCTTACCGCAGTTGAGACTGCTCAGCATCTCCTATTAGTGGCACTCAAAGAACAGAATAAGGATGGCCGCAGTATCAGTGTGCATGGGAAGCGGTCGCATATGGATATCGATGAACAGCGAGAGTATATCGTGTCTGCTATCACGGATATAGGACCTTTAGCATCCAAGAACTTGCTATCATATTTTGGCAGTGTAGAGAATGTGATGAAAGCATCTCCGGAAGAACTGGGTAATGTGAAGTTGATTGGGCCAATAACTGCTGAACATATAAGGAAAGTAGTTTCGGAAAAGTACGGCGAGGGAGACAGCAATGGTAATGAAAAAATCAGAGAGAATGTATTAGTTCAGCAGGGAGCAGGAGAGCCCGCTGATCGGCTTTGGGTTTGAGCCTATCACAGATGTGTGAAGGAAGCTTATTGACAATGCCGATAAGAGCAATAACATATATCCATTCAAAAGGGGGTCAATAAGGGAGAAAATGTTAGACTTGCACATGATCTGCAGATTTGGCATATCCTACGGGATACAATGATAGGCTGGATGCAAAGAAAACATGTGTGTCTTTGGCCAAGGTAAAATATAGTGATTTTCTGACTTGATTGTTATGTCAGAGATAAAACATAAATCTTATCTACCATAAACAATAATGAAAAATAGAATCCAGTCAAAAAAAGGCATAACAGAAAGCCAAACGAGTAGGTAAACTTAGAGGAATATTATGATAACTGAAAATGCTGAGTTAATGAAAATGGCTCGTGAATCTTTAAAAGGAAAATGGGGTTTAGCAATTGGAACATTTATAGTTTATATTTTGATTGTTGTTGGAATTCAGATAATACCATTAATAGGTCAGATTGCTGGTTTACTCATATCTGGCCCAATGGCGGTTGGTATAGCTACTTTTTATTTATCTATGTCTCGTAATAAAGAAGCTAGACTCGAGCAAATATTTGAAGGTTTTAACAATTTTGGAACTTCTTTGGTAGCCTACATAATAATGTTGCTCTTCATTTTTTTGTGGATGCTTCTGTTAATAATACCTGGTATCATAGCAGCCTTATCTTATTCAATGACTTTTTATATCCTTGCTGATAACAAATCAATTGGAGCAATGGAAGCGATTGATAAAAGTAAAAAGATGATGGATGGCCATAAATGGAAGTATTTCTGTTTGGGACTGAGATTTTTAGGATGGGCATTACTTTGTATTCTGACATTAGGAATTGGTTTCCTGTGGCTATTTCCTTATATGCAAGTAAGTATGGCGAAATTTTATGATGATGTAAAAGGAAACCAGATAACAGCAGAAAAAATATGAAAACAGTTTATAATCGGGTAGCTAACTCACCACTCCATAATTGCTGCCAGGGAAAGGCTCTCAAACCGCTAGATATATGGAATAAATAATTGCTTCATGAAGGTGAATAAATGACAAAAGAATTTGTAATTAAAAATTGCAAAATTGAGGATTTCAACAATATGTTTGGAACCAGAAAAGAATATGAAAAATTAAACGCAGAAATGTCTTTGAAAGAAAGAATGTTTTCTCATAAGCCAACGAATTTATTAGAAACTAATCTTAAAACGAGTATAGTGGATAAGGCTTTGATCAAAATTGGTTCGTCCGGGTTGAGAGTTACAAGCTATTCTATCAAAAAAGATAAGGACCGGGATATCGTCTATATATCATATGGTGGAGGTGGTCCAAGAGTTTTGGGTGTTGGAAGAACTAATGATTTTGGAGGTTTTTTTGAAGCAGTTCAATCTGGAGAAAACGTGAAAATATATATAAAAACCAGATATGAATATTCCAAAACGTGGTATGTTTTGGCAGTAATTATAGGTTTTATGTTATTCATAATACCAGGTGCGATTCTAGTCATCTATTTCTTTATGAATCATATTTTGGATTCTAAAAAAATTAATAAAAATATAGTCCCAGTAATTATTGAAACATTTGAATCCAGAATTTAATATGAGGTAAATATCATGACAAAATATATATTTCCATCAATTATAGGATTTTCTATATCAATTGTTCTTGGGTTTATTATTACTCCACTTTTATCCGTAATTGTTGGAGGTTTTATTGCAGGAATCCTTTGCAAAGGCGGTTCGAGTGGAGGTGCAGGAGTTGGGCTTTTGATTGGAGTAATTTATGCCATACCGATATATTTATTTGCAGGAATGGTTGCATCAATTATTCCTTTTTTGGGAGTAATTTTAGGAGGACTTGGTATTGGAATTATGTTTTTCATTGGCATTCTTGGTTTAATAGGAGGAACATTGGGCGGTTTTGTTGGCAATAAACGAGAATCATAACCAAAAATATTGGAAATTTTCTAAAAGAATGCAAAATGAGGTTTGAAAATGAAACATAATATGGGTCGAATTGGTTTAATATCAATACTTGCAGTAATCATATTTATTTCGAGTGCAACTCTGGCATCTAGTATACAATCATTGGATAATGATCCTCTTCATCAATTACCTGCAACTAGTGGTAAAATATCATGGTTCAGCTCCAGAGATGTTACTGGATATTGCGATGGAGCAGCATGGAGTGAAAAGTTAGGAGAAGATTGTGGAAATGATGAGACAACAAAATATTGGTATGTAGCAATGCGTTGGCCATATGTTAATGGAGTAACTGAGTCAGAACAATTAACTGCAAAAACATGGTGGCATAACAAAAAAATACTCGTAACCAATCCAAATAATGGTAAGCAAGTTGTTCTGGCAGCAAAAGATTGGGGCCCTAATGAAAAAACTGGTAGAGTTATAGATGTTTCAAAAACTGCTCTTGACACTTTAGGTGCTGTGACAGATAATATGGTTAATATCGAATTTGCCAACCAAGATTCCTCTTTTGGTTCTTTGATTAATGATGTATCATCGAGTGAAGATTCCCGAATTGAGCAATCTATCACATGGGCAGAATCCATGATTGGCTCTACGAAATATCCTATTCTATGTTTAGCATTTGTGGAAGATGCATACAAATTTGGTGCTAAATCAAATCCAACAAGATTGTGGGGTAATGCAAAAAAAGCTGCAGTCGGATTGAACGCTAAAAATAATATTGGTTTGCCACCTCGTGGTTCCTTTGTTTTTTTTGAATGGACATCAAATGATTGTCTAGATTGTGGTCACGTAGGATTGTCATTGGGTGATGGCAATATCATTCATGCATTTGGGAGAAGCCCGGTTAAGAAATCAGAATATAGTAAAATTGGCTTAACCTATATTGGATGGGCTTATCCTCCTGTTACACCTCCTTTAACAATCAAACCTTCATGGGAATTCAACACAGCAGGCAATCTCGAAGGTTGGGATCCACATAATATAGAAGGAGCAGGATATTCCGTGGAAAATGGTGTTTTTTTTATAGATCCTGCTGAATCTGATCCTTGGATCGAAAAAAACGGACTTTATATTGATGCAGCATCGGTGAATAGTATAATAATTAATATGTCAAGTAATGCTCCTGATAAAATTGGTACTATCTACTTTACAACGGTTGAATCATCCAGCTATTATGATGACAAAAAAGTAGAATTTAATGTTTTGACTGGTCAAGATTGGCATGAGTATAAAATTTTGATGGTTGTAAATCCTTTTTGGAAAGGTACTATAACCGGATTAAGGATAGATCCTTCAAATAAAGGTATGCCAAAAACTAATCAAGATACCGTAGGTTTTGATTATATCCGAGTAGAAAAAAGCAATATCATATTAGCCCAATCGCTATATCCTTATCCAAATACGATAAATGCCGGTGAAAAATTAACATTTGTATATAATATTGAAAACTCATACTCTAATGACTTGCCAATTAAGATACGACTTGGTGCACAAATCAGAACAAACGATCCAAAGGGTGAATGGGTTGATGACATGCCGAACGATGGCATAGAAATACTCAAACCCGGAGCTACAGATTATTCAAGATTTTTTTTAAATACATATGATCTAAAACCTGGATATTATGATGCTCATTGGGTTGTTATGGATGAAGGAACAAAAAGATGGATTGACAACAAGGAATTGAGTCAAATATTGATTGTAGGTTCTAATGGTACGCCCATAGCAACACCTTCATTTAAAATTAATGATACACAAGTAAATGAGATTGTAAAAACTGCAACTTCAACACTTGAAAAAATTATTAATAAGTTTATTAATTTATTGCACGAGTTTATATAAAAAATGTATATAATTGGTACAAGACTCCAGTTTTTTGAGATATTATTACTCCATTGTGGCCATCCAAAATATGAAATATTGAATAAACTCAATTTTCCTCCATACATTTTCTTTGTATTTTTATCTATACCCCATATGCCAAGTCATTAAATTTATTCACTTTAATTTTAATTGGTGCGCATAGTGCCTATTGTCTGTAGTCACTAAACTCAATTATTAAGACCGGAGCTTATAGACATTGTTTTCGCCAAGTTCCTTCGGCTGGGAAAAGTTTGTCGTGTGGTTTAAGGATTCAAGCAAACTGTCACAGAAATCTTTTTTCAAGCTAACCTCTCAGCGCAGTCTAAGAAGATGGCGTTCGCATCGCAATAAAGGCAAACAAACCAGAGACAGGCTTTGCACACACTCTGAGAAAGAGTGTGTGCAAAGCCATTACAAGCGATGCTCCAAAACCGAAAATTACCAAATGCAGGTTACTGCATGGAGGTTAACAACAATGGATGAAAAATTTTCAGATAAAGTGTTTGCCACAGCAGATCAGGCTGTGGGGCATGGCGGAGAGAAGGTCCCTATCCTTGGACATCTAATATGGTATTCAGTAAAGGAGTCCAGGATCAAAACTTCAGATTTAAGGAAGCTTTTCGCCCAGGTAAAGATACCAACGGATTTTATGCCAGAGGAGCCAAGCAAGATCAATGCATTCAAACGAGCGACGACGGAGCTCAGCGAGGAGACAGAGGTTGATATTGGAGGGGGAAAGCATGCTGTCTACATGGTCAGGCTGGCTGCGAAGACCGATGAGGAGATAGTCAAGTCAATTGTCAAGGAGGTCAGGGATGCAAGCAAAAAGGCGCTCACCTCGGAGGATTACGCAGAGATAGGTCGGGTACACTTCGACAAAGATACAGAGGATGTCAGGTATTATGATCTCCAGCCTGACAGTCAGCCAATAACAACGCAAATCAAGCAGTTGTATGAAACTTACTGCTCTTACTTGACTGGTAAACAGATCAGAGTAATGTTCCACGAGATCATAAAAAGCATGTCGCCAACTCTTGTAAGACCAAGCGGTGCAGTTTACTTCATCCCCTATGTACATGCGGAGATGGTTCAGAAGATGGAGGTCTTGTCAAAAGAACTTGCCGCATACGGTATAACTGATTACGAGTCTGCTTTCGAGAGCATCCCTCTAATAGATGCTGACAAAACAAGAGCTCTTGTTGAGGTAAGATTCGAGGAACAGAACACAAGGGATGTGGATAGAACTCTTGTAGAACTGGCCAAGCTCCTCCAGGGTACGGATACTACTATAAAGACCGCTGCTAAGTATGTGCAGCAAGTTCAGGCATCAAAAGAGATCATTGCAAAGTACGAGGGGTTGCTCAATAAGGAGATGTCTATTGCAAGAATGAAGGTCGAGGTTCTTGACCAACAGGTACAGAAGCTTGTCGAGAAGGTCGCACAGCAACCGCTCATTCCACCCAGGGCTGAGGAGACGAAGGAGACCATCCAACCTTCCATCGCTGTTGTAGTACCTGTACTCACAGAAGGCGTTGCATTAGCAGCCCCGGCAAGTCCAGAAGCGCATAAAATCGTCGGAGGTTTCACCGTTGTCGTACCAAAAGCGGGGCAGGCGCAGAGTGTAGAACAATCGGTTGTGACGAAATCAGATGTAAAGGTGGACGAGACGAGGGGTGTTCTGGTGATCTCTGAGCCGGTTCTGCAGGCAGAAGCAAATATAGAAGCTCAGGCTGAAGCGGATGCACAGTTAGATGGCAATTCTCATAAACCACAAAGACCTGTTAGAATGATGAATGCCCCGGTTGAGTTCACATCAGAGTCGCTATTGACATAAGAGGGGCTGAGGAAAAAACATGCCTGAGAAACGGATTAAGATCCCTGCTGAAAGGGTACTTTTTGAGGTCAGTAAGGATGGGGTAGCGATCCTTGACACCACTACAGAAATGAAGGAGATGGATGGTAACACTACCGCATTGTGCGATCTATGTTCAGCCGCTATTGGCCCAATGAAAAAAGTAGAACATATAGAATCCCCGGAAGCGATATCAAGGGCAGTAAAGCATGGATACAGGCCGGAGGAAATGCTAAGGAAGAGTACCGAGATGCTGGAATCAATGGGTGAAACGAATGAGGCTTATATCAGAGAGATAATGGATAAAACACTCAAATCATGGATAGAGATGGTGGACAAGAGCGAGACTCCCTGGGCATTATGT
>JBAQLI010000225.1:0-4846 GCA_049301735.1 Candidatus Methanoperedens sp. | reverse complement strand
GTCTAAAGAACTGGATAAAAATCAAAAGAGGATTTTAAGATTGGCGGGATTTGATGAGAGCATTTACCATAAATCGATGGGGAAGAAAAATTAGGGAGGAATGATGTGGAAGGGTACGGAATACAGGATGTAGCGTCCAGGAACTTGCTTTCATATTTTGGTAGTGTGGAGAATGTGATGACGGCATCTCCGGAAGAGCTGGGGAATGTGAAGTTGATTGGACCAATAACCGCAGAGCATATAAGAAAAGTGGTTTCGGGGAAGTACGCCCAAGGAGGCAGCAATGGTAAAGAAAAGGTCAGAGAGAATGTATCAGTTCAGCAGAGAGCAGAGAAACCCGCAAGTCGGCTGTGGGTTTGATTGTGTATACTGGCGTTCTCCGCATTCTTGATTATTTTTTCCACAAATATCCCAGAATAATCCCATTAGTACTCATGGCAAATACAGATAGCAATGGGAAGGCCTGTTGCTTGGCGCGGAGACCTAGCATGACGGCAATCTATCACGGCTACGTCTAATAAAAGTTATTTGCAGTTTTTAACGGGCTTTTGTCGGAAAACAACATCCAGAGATGATATACTATACTTTCGTTTATACATCATATAAATGTTCCCTTAAATACAATATGGGCGACTGTTTTGTGTGTAGGCAGGGTCACATATGTAGGATGTATGGCAACAATCAAAATTAATCGAAGAAGTGCTAGTATAAAGTCCTGTTTTATCTTTTCGGGGGGATAGTCAAAAACTGCCTATTTGTACTTATTTTCACAAATTATATTTCCTTTATTGTCTCTAATATAGACTTCCTTTCCACCCATATTTATGGAATTAGAACAATTAAATCCACTTTTAATAAAATTGTCTATCGACCTTTTTTCAATAGCTTTACAATCCAAAACCTCTCCAAACATATCAAAACATATTCCATCTGGATTAATTTTTCCTTCATAAAGAGGAATACATCCATATGAACATGACCACGTATTTTTATCATACATCTGTGGAGCAATTATAGTATCGAGAGAACCATCTCTAAGTTTTATTTTTCCACGGAAATATATAGTTTCCCCTCTACTAAGATTTTCTAATTCTTTAGAAGAAATATCACTTAATTGTATTTTATAAAATCCTTTCGAGTTTGAGTTTTTATTTGGAATATTTAAAACTGCATTTCTATCTCGTACATCTTCAACAACCGCTCTTCCAACAATGAAGTGATTATTTACATTATTTTCAAATAATTTATGATTATTTTCTTTTATTAAATTACAGTTATCTGTTGTTGTAGAAGATTCACACGTCCCATATCCAAGGGAAGGATTAAAACTATTATTTTCTTCAAACTGTCCTATGGTCATGTCTTTTTCGTTGGAAACTGCCTTCGCTGAAAAAAGAGGAAATTCACTTGAAGTGAGTTTTTTTGTCAAAACAGTAGTAAGAGATGTCCCCACATCAGTGTTATTAAATATCCATATTATTCCAATTATTAATAAAGTAATTAATAAAATTTTTTCTGATGTCCCCATAATTATTTTTATCCCCTATACACAAATATCCCATATCTTCGTGTTGAGCGAAGTTCGGTAAATCCTCCCAATAATAAAAACCCTATTCCTATAATCGTGTAAATGTAATTGAATATTTGATTATTGCCATATACAACTACTGTGCTTCCACTAAATATAAAAATAAATCCAAATACGAAAAGTCCTCCTCCTGCAAGTCTCATCAACCATAGATTTAAATCGCTTCTCATATTGATAGAGTCAATATATTTTATAGTTGACCAGAAAACTCTTATTACAATATAAAGAGCAATAAAGAACATTCCATAATCAAGATACGCATGAAAGATAGAATTCACATCCATAATAAATGACAATGCAATTAGTATAATTACTGAATAAATAATTATTTTATTATTTCGAATTACTCTTGGAATAGAGACTCTTGATTCAGTTCGTCCTCTCCCATTTGTTCTTTTATAATCATTTGTCCTTTTCATATAATTTCTTTCTGATAATGACATAAACATTCACCTGCACATTTTAGAAAAATTTGTATTTTTGGAGAGCTAAATTATAAGCATTATAATAATAATTGTTATAACTAATAAATATATCGGAGTTATAATGATAAAAATGCCAAAAGTGTACCTTTGTAACTTTTTGATATTATCATTGGAGTTGTACCTTTATTCGTTTATTCATATCTAACGCACATTGATAAATAGAAAATAAGTATCCTATGGGAGTTCTGGAAGAGTTAAATAATAAATACTAAATAATAAATACTGAGTATCAAAAACTATATATAAAATTAAATGTATATAGTAAAATATGCAAAACATCCTAGAAAAATTAATAAACCATTTTATTAAAAGAATTCCAGATATAATGTTAGTAAACTTTTCTATTATTATAACAATCGTAGTAACAGAAAAACAAATAGCATTGGAAATAATTCAAAATTCGAACTATTACATATTGCTATTCGTTTCAACTTGCCTTGTGGCAATTTTTGATTATATTTCTACTCGGAGAATAGAAAAGCTGGATAAACCATAACCTGGTATGAAAGACTTTTCATTGCCATCTATGGACAACAGTTCATAGCTGACTTCAAAGTGAACAAAATCTCAGACTTGAACATTCTAAATATAATTTTTCTATGTTCCTACCTTTAACTATGTAGCGACACGGTTATTCCGAATTGTACGGTACAACTCCAATACTTTAAAATGGCATAGCATAGCGTTTTATCTCAAAACTTCATATATTCCTAAAATATACGCAGTTTTTCAAACTACTAGGCGAGCTCCTACCGGTTGGGAAAAGGTTGTCGAATGGTTTAATGATTAAGCAAATTGTCACCGGAATCTTTTTTAAAGCTAAGCTCTAAGCGTAGTCTCAGAGAGGAATGCTCGCATCGTAGTAAAGGCAAGCCATACCAGGACATGTTTTGCACGCTTGAGAAGGAGGGTGTGCAAATCCTTTAATTACGATGCTCAAAAACCGAAAATTACCAAATGCAGGTTACTGCATGGAGGTTAACAACAATGGATGAAAAATTTTCAGATAAGGTGTTTGCTACAGCAGATCAGGCTGTGGGGCATGGCGGAGAGAAAGTTCCTATCCTTGGACATCTGATATGGTACTCAGTAAAGGAGTCCAGAATCAGAACTTCAGATTTAAGGAAGCTTTTCGCCCAGGTAAAGATACCAATGGATTTTATGCCAGAGGAGCCAAGCAAGATCAATGCATTCAAACGAGCGACGACAGAGCTCAGCGAGGAGACAGAGGTTGATATTGGAGAGGGGAAACATGCTGTCTATATGGTCAGGCTGGCTGCGAAGACCGATGATGAGATAGTCAAATCGATTGTAAAGGAGGTCAGGGATGCAAGCAAAAAGGCGCTCACTTCGGAAGATTACGCAGAGATAGGTCGGGTACACTTCGACAAGGATACAGAAGATGTTAGGTATTATGATCTCCAGCCTGATAGTCAGCCAATAACAACGCAGATCAAGCAGTTGTATGAGACTTACTGCTCATACCTGACTGGTAAACAGATCAGAGTAATGTTCCACGAGATCATAAAAAGCATGTCGCCAACTCTTGTAAGACCAAGCGGTGCGGTTTACTTCATCCCCTATGTACATGCCGAGATGGTCCAGAAGATGGAAGTTCTGTCGAAAGAACTTGCAGCATATGGTATAACTGATTACGAGTCTGCTTTCGAGAGCATTCCTCTAATAGACGCCGACAAAACAAGAGCTCTCGTCGAAGTAAGATTCGAGGAACAGAATACAAGGGATGTGGACAGGACTCTGGTGGAATTGTCTAAACTTCTTCAGGGTACTGATACTACAACAAAGACTGCAGCTAAATATGTGGAGATGGTAAAGGCGTCAAAGGAGACTATTTCCAGGTATGAAGGGTTGCTCAACAAAGAGATGTCTATTGCAAGAATGAAGGTCGAGGTTCTTGACCAGCAGGTACGGAAACTTGTCGAGAAGGTCGCGCAGCAACCGCTTATTTCACCTCTGGCGCAGGAGAAAAAGGCCGCCGAGCCCTCAATCGCTGTTGTAGTACCTCATCCAGAACAGACGCAAGAATCTGCGGCAGCAAAGCCTGTATTGCCTGCACCCATAGAAGGCATTGCAGTAGCAGCCCCGGAAAGTCCAGGAACGCATAATATCGTCGGAGGTTTCACTGTTGTCGTGCCAAAGGCGGAGCAGGCACCGAGGGTAGAACAATCGGTAGTGATGGAGTCAAATGTAAAGGTGGACGATACGAAGAGTGTTCTGGTGATCCCGGAGCCAATTCTACAAACAGAAGCTGATATAGAGACTCAGGCTGAAGCGGATGCACAGTTAGAGGGAAATTCTCATCAACCACAAAGACCTGTTAGCGTGATGAATGCCCCGATTGAGTTCACTGCAGAGTCGCTGTTAGTGTGAGACGGGCGGAGGAAAAAACATGCCTGAGAAACGGATTCAGATCCCTGCTGAAAGGGTACTTTTTGAGGTCAGCAAGGATGGGGTAGCGATCATTGACACCACAACGGGAATGAAGGAGATTGATAGTAACACGACGGCATTGTGCGATCTGTGTTCGGTTGCTATTGGCCCAATGAACAACGTACAACATATAGAATCCCCGGAAGCAATATCAAGGGCAGTAAAGCATGGATACAGGCCGGAGGAAATGCTCAAGAAGAGTACCGAGATGCTGGAATCAATGGGTGAAACGAATGAGGCTTATATCAGAGAGATAATGGATAAAACACTCAAATCATGGATAGAGATGGTGGACAAGAGCGAGACTCCCTGGGCATTATGT
>JBAQLI010000224.1:0-4403 GCA_049301735.1 Candidatus Methanoperedens sp. | reverse complement strand
ATTGTACAAATGCAATATTAATTGTCCGTATTAGGAAGTTTTATTGAATTTATTGATTGTTCTTTATCACAATTGGGATAAATTATACTTGCTTTGGGCAATTGCTTTGAGTTTTGGGACAGCCTGTCTGCTTACTATTTATAAAAAATTATTGAGCACCATTATTTTTCTGATGCTCAACGCTTTTTTGAATCAAACTCATCCATCTATTCCTTCCAAGTTTCAAATCAATTCCTGCTGCCTGTGCTGGTGTTTCGCCATTTAATGCCATGTGCGGTCTTATGTGGTTATAGAAAGCCTTGAAGCCGTTGTTAAACTCTGATGCAGTATCATCGTTCTGCAAACCCCTCATGACCTTTTGTCTTTCTCTTATAGTATTATGCAGTCTTTCAACCTTGTTATTATTGCTCTTAGCCTTCAATCCATCCGCTTTTACGTGAACACTTGAATGATGATGGTCGTAGAACACTTTATTAAATGCCCCATGATACGATTTTAACCCATCAGTAACCATATATTCGGGTTTTTTGCCGTTGCTGTGGGCTTTGGCTTTCTTAAATACGTTCTCTGCATCACCATCTTCTCTATGTTTGGTTATGAGGTTGGTACCATATACCGTGTTTCATTATCCATTACATGCCATAACCAAGCCCAATCCTCACGTTTTGTCTTTATCTTCATTTCATCCGCATGCCAAATTGTGCCAAGATTGGGCTCTAAAGATTCAGCATACTCGCTAATGATGTCCCCGTATTTTCTCGCCCAAAAAAGAATAGTTGTATGATGCAAATGCCTCTCATAGAATTGGTCAAGGTGATCTACGATCTTCTTTAATGACGTACTCTTAAAGTATAGGTCAAGGGCAACTGTAACCATCTTTGCTGTGACCTGCATCTTTTCAAATCCGGCTTCATTCTCTCGTATATAGGATAACTGCACCCGATATATAAAAGGTGCTTCAACAGAATTGTTGAACGTAGGCTGAGAAGGGTAGGCTAGAACTCTTACGGTCAAATCCGGCAAACTTAGACTACCACCTTCACATCTACGATTCTCTGGTAATTTAACATGTGACAGCTCTTTATTTAAAGATGTCTGGCTATTGCCCACGAGTTGGCTATGAACTGCGGTTCATAGATGACCATGAAAAACTAAAAATTGTTTTATGGGCTTAATATCGTGATGGTATGAACAGAGAAGACCAAAGTAATCTTGGGTTTAGAAACCTGTCCACGAGTTTGGTCTTTTCTAGCGAATAGATGACTGTACCTTTGAGTACGTATACCAGAATGTCTCTATTAATTTCAAACCTCTGTCCATACCAAATTCCTCAAAGAGGTGATTTAAAAGTATGAACAAAAGAGTAGAAAAGGCTTGTGGAATAGATGTTCATCAAGCCTTTTTAGCAGCAACAATACTAACATCATCTGGAATCAAAGATACCAGAGAGTTCAGTACCTGTTTGGATGGTTTACTGGACTTAAAGACATGGATATTAGAAAATCGTTGTCAGAGAGTAGCCATAGAATCAACCGGCATATATCATATTCCAACCTACACTATTTTAGAAGGTAAGGTTGAAACTATAGTGGCGAACCCATTACAGATAAAATCCATTCCGGGCAGAAAGAATGATGACATTGACTCGGAATGGATAGCTGAAGTCTGTTTGAATGGTCAGATAAAACCATCCTATATTCCAGGCAAAGAAATTCGTGGTCTTCGTGAGCTCACAAGGTCACATGTAAAATTTACTCACACAAGAACTGTTTTGAAGAACAAAGTTCACAAAATATTACAGAGAGCAGGCGTTCGGATATCAGGAGTTCTTTCTGACATATTCGGGAAATCCGGCATTATTATTTTGAATGGGATACTGGATGGTAAAGCAATTGAGCAAATTTCCAGTGAACTCAATGATAAACGGATTAAAAAGAGGATGCCAGAGCTAAAAGATGCCATAAAAGGAGAGTTAAGCCAAAACGACATTTTTGTGATAAAAGAATGTTTGGAGACAGTTAAATTCCTTGATGCCAAAATTAAAGAATTTGATTCAAGGATATCTCAATCTTTATCAGAAATGCAAAGGGAACAGGAGATCTTAATGAGCATTCCAGGTATTGGTTTTACAATATCTGCTGCTGCCATTGCAGAAATTGGTGATATTAAAGTATTTCCTAGACCCAAAAATCTGGTAAGCTGGGGCGGTTTGGCTCCAGCCGTTAATGAATCGGCAGGAAAGTCCTCGAATGGCCATATCACCAAACACGGTAATAAATATCTGCGAACGATCCTTGTTCTGGCAGCTAATTCAATTGCCATTGGAAAGCCCAATAAACTGAGGTTCTTTTACCAGAGAATAAAGGGGAAGAAAGGTCATAAAAAGGCAATAGTCGCACTTGCGAGAAAGCTGGCCGCTATCATCCATCACTTGCTCTCGAACAACGAGAAATATTCCGAAGAGGAACTTAAGGAAAAGAAAGTGATATTTCCAAAGTTTGTTCCAGTTCAAGACCTTAATCTGGATGAAATGATAGAGCTTCTTTGTGAGGCAGGATATACCGTAAATAAGAGCTCTTCTGCAGGATAATAAACCTGACACCAAAGCCCTCATTACAGCCATGCTTAGTTCGAGCTATCAAAAATATATTTATCTATTGATTATTATACAAATGATATTAAAATAATATTAGTGGCTTACTACACAACTTCTTATAAAAATATGCCAAGTCGATTGATTTAGACTATCAAATATTCATTTTGGGTCAATCTTTCAACGTCTAAAGATGATCCATTTTTTCATACCAGATTACATTTCGTTGATGATGAAGGATATTTGGTACTCAGCCTATTAAAAACTTTGAGGGCTGAAAATGTATTTGAATATAGGAATAGATGTATCAAAAAATAAACATGATGCATGTATAGTGAACGAAAATGGTGAGCAGATTGGAAAATTCATGAAGCTCACGAACACAAAAACAAGTTTGGATAAATTCTTAGAACAAATAAAAATAATTTCTGAGAAACATGGTGCAGAAGTAAGAATAGGGTTGGAGGCTACTGGAATATACTGGTATTCACTATTTAGCAAAATATCTGATGACCATAAGATCAGCATATACAATCCTACACAAATTAATGCATTTGCAAAAGTAAATGTCAGAGGTTCTAAGACTGATAAAATCGATGCTAAGACGATCGCAAATATGTTGAGATTTGGAAATGCTCCACAAACAGATTATTCCGATAGGCAGCGACTTGAACTAAGGGAATATGTTAGATTTCATTGGAAACTAACAAATAAAAAAATAAATTTGAAGAAAAGGTTTAAACGTAATCTTCATCTTGTATTTCCTGGTTATGATCAGGTATTCAAGAACGTTTTTACCAAGACTTCAAGAGAAATACTTTCTCAATCTCCAACACCTGACGATATCCTTGAAATGGGAGAAGCAAAACTGCTTGAATTAATGAAAAAAGCAAGCAAGAACCACATTGATAAGGAAAAAGCCAGGGAATTGATGGCCAAAGCCGAGGATACTATCCCTTCAGAAATTCTGAAAGAATCCTCTCTTTTTGAACTTCAAATAATGATGGATATGATAGAAAATATTGAGAAGCACTTAGATTCCCTGGAAAATAGGATTTTTGCCATTTGGGATAAAGTGAAGGACAAACATTACATACAGACGATTCCTGGAATCAGTGAATTCAGAGCAGCTATGATCTGGGCTGAAATCGGTGATATTGAAAATTTCAAACATCCGGATCAGATTGTGGCTTTTGCTGGACTTGATCCCAAAGTTAGGAAATCTGCTAATAGAGAAGTTATTGGAGGACCAAACAAAAGATGTTCTAGTACGCTTAGATGGGCATTAGGTTGGGCTGTGCAAGAATCCAAGAATGTTAATCCAGTCCTGGCTCCATATTTTGAGAAGAAGATCGCTGAAGGCAAGCATTACAATACTGCAAGATGTGCAGCATCCAAGAAATTAATTCGAATTATTTGGTCGGTTGAAAAGAACAAGAAACCATTTCAGATCCCAAATAACCTCCAATCTTAGGCTAACCGTCCCGAAGGACTATTCCTGCGGGTAGGCGCACATTCGCTTTGCGTGCTCCCTTTGGGCGGGGGGCTATCTTCATGACTTATTGATACAAAGTTGATAAGTTTCCATCTTGGGTGTTAAACGGGAACAGAAAATATGTTCCCTTTTTTAGCTGTAGCTATTGATATTTGTAAAATTGGCTGTAGAAAATTTTGTATAACATGTCTAAAGTTAAATGATCATAAAAACGAAGTTCTCCTGCATGAGCAATTATATCAATACCATATGTCATATGAGATATGGCAATGCTCTGAAGCTCAGCCGATCGAATAGGATTTCCTCGATTTGAAC
>JBAQLI010000223.1:0-22778 GCA_049301735.1 Candidatus Methanoperedens sp. | reverse complement strand
ATTGTACAAATGCAATATTAATTGTCCGTATTAGGAAGTTTTATTGAATTTATTGATTGTTCTTTATCACAATTGGGATAAATTATACTTGCTTTGGGCAATTGCTTTGAGTTTTGGGACAGCCTGTGCACAAGATTTTATGAAAAAGATAGAAAAGTTGGCGAATGATCACCAATCAAAAAAAGAATCTGACAAGGATACGGAAAAATCCCAAAAAAGAAGACCCATTGATAAAAATGTCAAGAGTACAATTTGGAAGATGCATAACGGATTAACTATTTCAGGAAAATGTTATGTTTGCCAAGAACCGATAATGCATCACACTTTTGAAGCAGGCCATATTATAGCCTTTGCAAATGGTGGAACAGATGATATTTCAAATTTGAAACCCATTTGTAAATCATGTAATGGTGCAATGGGTAAAATGAATCTTGAAGAATATAAAAAGAAATATTATGGCAGCAGAGCAAAAACGCTTAAAACAACAATAGATAAAAAAACCACTGTGACTAATAAGAAGGCTTCAGAGCAAAAATCGCAAACTATTGATAAAGAAAAACCCATTCAAGAAAAGCCAATTTCCAAGAGAGAATTATTAAATGGACTTTCAAGAGCAAAACTCATAAAAATAGCAAAAAAATTGGATATTGATCCAGAATTTGGAGATATATTATATGAAAAAGAAGGTTATGTAGATATTTTGTCAAGTTCTCGAAAAGTTACTGTTGAAAAAATACAGGAAATACTTGGCATATAAAATCAATCTGATATAACTTAGGAAGACAAATGCACAGAAACGAAATAGATCGATTTATTAAATTAATTGATGAAAAATATATATACCTAAGCTCTAAAAAAGCCTTAAAAGAGATAGTTGATGAATTTTTTTCAAGAGATTATCGGGGTATTTCAAGGAAGCGAATGGAGCAAGAGAAACTTGATTTTGAAAAAAGATTCCTAATGACCGTCATATCAAGAGTAATGAAGACAGAGAGAAAAGAAATTGACAATTTGTACGATCAAATGAAAACAAGTTTGGATGTAATACTTGACAAATCAGTTGATGAATCAAGATCAGAGACGGGTGTTGTCATGAAAAAAATAGGTGATAGCTTGATGCTACAACCAAACATTCAGGGTGTGGGCATTGACTTAAAAAAATTACTTAAATAACTATATTTAGTGTGCCTGACTCTTGATTTCATAGTATATTGGGAATTCTCTCGGCTTTTGGGATCATGAAAGACGCCTATCGTCTGAAGTCACCCCAAACCCAGTATGATGCACGAGGCTAAAAATAGATTATGGATTTTACTTTTTATTCTGGATAGGTTATCAGCTATGGTATTCTTTGCGGAAGCGCCAGAAATTTATTATTTTCTGTTTATATAATCATCGCTAAAAATACCAAACTAGCGCCGCTATGGAAAGTCTTTGCGAACTTTGCGGTGAGTCCATATCATGCATGTCTTCGCCCCCTTCCTTGATCCCGCCCCGCCGATACGCGCATAATCACCGCCAAGAACGCAAAGGGCGCAAAGCGCAGCCGATCTTCACGAACTCTGCGCCCCCGCATTTCCTGAACGGCGCCGCGATAAAAAAAAAGCGAATGACTGCGATATAATCCCATGCATCCAATCTGCATTCGTCCGCGTACATTTGTGGCTTCGTTTTTCGAATAGCGCGGGAAATTTATCTATTTAAATTTATAAAAATTTACCATATAGATTGCCAAGAGTACCGCCCACAAGCTCGAGCTCCCCTACTCCCTCACCCACGCCCCCTTGCGGATTCTGCGCGCTTTGCGGTATGCCACATTATCCTTGCGAGGTAGATAAAAACAGCCTGTGCAAGTATAATTAGTTGTGATATTATTCAACCGGTGATTTTAATGTTAAACCCCGCCAACGGCGGCGCATCCGTTGGGGTCTGGGGTCGCTACCCCAGCGCTGTAACGCTAATTTAGAAAAACTTTTGGTGCAATAAAATGCGCTGTCGGGCAAAGAGCGCTCTTCATATTCCCCTAATCTTCCAGCATTTTCCTATACAGATTAGCATCCATCCAGAATCCATGGTTTTGAAGAGCATCCAGTATTTCCCTGAAATTTTTTATCTTTCCTTTCCGGTGCATCACCTTCAAAAATCCCAGAGTTCCCATTACATTAAGCCCCTGCATCATAGCAGCCCTTCTTCCAGCAAGGTCATCCAGTAAAACCAGATCGGCATTCTGTTCAATAGAAAGAACAATTGCGCTTTCCTCGCCTCTGTCCAGAATCGGCAGAAAAGAAATCGCCCCAATATTTTTTATAGGAAGCGCCTTGATCCAATCAGCATGCTTCACTTCATATGAACCCTTAAGCTCATTTGAAGTAACCTCATCATAAACAGCTTCAGGCACCAGGATTTCCTCGAACTCAGCTTTCAATATATCCAGCATGCCAACAGCAGATAAGAAAATAAGAGGAGAAGAATTACTTACTACTTTCATTCAATATTCCCAGTCTTTGCGCGGTTTCAATATCTTCATTGAGTTCCGAAACGCCATAGTTCAAAGGGATATTCGAATCTTTCATGATCCCCAGCATCTCGGTTCGACTGACTCCAAGCAAAGCCGCCATTTTGGCAAGAGATATCCTCCCTTCCCTGTAAAGTTCCAGCAGGAAATTCTTCTTCACAAAATATTCAATACGCGTTTTATCGATACCAAGTGAATATAGAATATCAACAGGCAGTTGTATTTCTGTTTTGATAGTCTTTGCGGCTACTGTCATAATAACTAATTTGAGTTCACTCTATTATAAGCATTTGCATATACAGACTTTAACTTGCCTAAACACAGCGGCTCCAGCTTCTTTAACTATACGTTCCTCGACCCGTTAATACGCCATCACCCCCGCGCCGCCAGCTTTTTGCGGACTCTACGCGCTTTGCAGTGAAGCCCCCTGATTCTTGCACGGTGCAGCCTACATGCCTCCTTTTTTTGAAAATCACTAAAATATTAATTCGGTGATATCAGAAGGAGAGTATATAAATGTGTGAAAAAACATAAAAGGTAAAGAGGTACAAAATGCCCCGTACAAAGACACTGCATGTAATTTTTGACGGTAACGTTCTCAGACCTGAAGAGCCTGTGGACTTAGAACCAGATGTTCGCTATCTCGTAACTATTGAGCGCAAAGAAGAAACAGGTAAGCAGAGCCTCTGGGATACACTCAACGAATTCTCAGGAAAAGTAGAGGGACCAGAGGATTGGTCAAAAGAGCATGACCATTACCTGTATGGCACACAAAAGCGAGAAAAATTCTGTTTTTCGCAGAAGCGCCGAAAATTTATTGATTATTACTTATAAAACATGCAATGACGGTGTCGCTGGTTCGCCTCATTTTTTATTCAACTTTTGTGGAAAGACATATTATCCCGCAAATATATTGAATAACCTGAATGAATCGAGAAGTAAAAGAGCGGACTATTCTTGATAAGTTTGCTGAAGATTTTGTTAATGTAGTAGAAAAGCATGCAAAATATATCATTGTTTCAGGATTTGTAGCGATAGCTCATGGGAGAAGCAGGGGAACTGAAGATGTGGATATTATTATTGAAAAGATCAAAAAAGATGCCTTCATAAAAATGCATAATGATCTTGTACAGGCAGGTTTTGAATGCATACAATCGGAATCTTCAGAGATAATTTATGATGATTATTTGAAAGATAAGACCAGTGTGCGGTATGTAAGAAAAGGACATTTTATTCCTGAAATGGAATTGAAAATGGCAAAAGATGAACTTGATGATTATCAAATAAAAACAAGAAGAAAACTACCACTAACAGGGCTGGGTCTATATTTTTCAAGTATTGAAATGAATATTGCTTTTAAAGAAGAACTGCTCAAGTCGGAAAAGGACATAGATGATGCAAATCATTTGCGTATCATCTATTCGGATATCCTTGATGAAAATGAAATCAAAAAAATAAAAGCTGATATCCGCAGGTTTAGGCTATTATGAGAGATAAGACTCATACCGAGCAAGTGATACGATGGGCTGAGTTTGTAAAAACGCATCCCCGCTCAATCTGGATCCGGGAGGTTGGCCCTCTAATAGATGCACAAATAATTATGGCAAATGCTTTTTATGAGCGCCTTGCTAAAACTGAAGGTGGAATTGAGAAAATAAGAAAGTTAAGGAATTTAAACACAACCAAATATTGAAATTAGATTCTAATCTCAAATCAAAAAATAGTAAGAACATTTAACCAGGTAGATGCTCATTGCACTATTCCTTTAGAACCCTTAAAACCTCTGGCATATATTTTTATCCATGTGATACAATTAGATAACCTGATAAAATATATCAACAAAAAATATCCGAGAAGGAATATATCTGAGGGGATATAAAAATGGACGAAAATGATGGAAAACAACTTACTGTTGCAAAAGCATATCCGAATGATTCAGGAAGAGGAATAGCACGGCTTGACCCGCATACCCTGATGGTCTTGCAGCTGATACCCGGTGACATAATCGAGATCGAAGGGAAAAAATCAACCGCTGCAAAGGTTTGGCGAGCTGACCGGAATGACTGGGAAGAAAATATCATTCGTATAGACGGTTTTATACGACAGAATGCAGGGGTTGGTATCGGTGATACGATCAAACTGAGAAAAGCAAATGTCCAGCCTGCACAAAAGGTAGTTCTTGCGCCGCCTGAAGGTACTTCCATACAATTCGGCGGGGATGCTGAAGAAATGGTAAAACGCCAGATCATGAAACGCCCCATCAGCAAAGGGGATATAATCCCTGTAATGAGTACGATGGCACATCCATTTTTGGGCAGGGTCGTTACCGGGCAGGCAATACCCCTTATCGCTATCGAAGCCGAACCCGAAGGTATCATTTTAATTACTGATAAGACAGAAATAACACTCAGGGAGAAACCTGTTGTTCTTGATGTAACAGGGACAGGGATCACTTATGAAGACATCGGGGGCCTGGGCGATGAGATCCAGCGCCTGCGTGAGATGATAGAACTTCCCATGAAACACCCTGAAGTATTTGAACGATTGGGTATCGAGCCGCCCAAGGGTGTTTTGATGCATGGCCCCCCTGGAACTGGAAAAACACTCATTGCAAGAGCAGTAGCAAATGAATCCGGGGCCAATTTCTTCTCTATTGCGGGTCCTGAGATCATGAGCAAATATTACGGGGAGAGCGAGCAGCGGCTTCGGGAGATATTCGAGCAGGCAAACAAAGCTGCGCCTTCCATTATATTCATTGACGAACTGGATTCCATTGCCCCGAAAAGGGAAGAAGTAACTGGTGAAGTTGAGCGGCGCGTGGTCGCACAGCTCCTTACAATGATGGACGGGCTGGAAGAAAGAGGCCAGGTGGTTGTGATCGGTGCAACAAACCGCATTGATGCTATTGACCCGGCGCTTCGCAGACCCGGAAGATTTGATCGCGAGATAGAGATCGGCGTCCCGGACAGGCTTGACAGGATCGAGATTTTCCAGATACATACAAGAGGTATGCCGCTTTCCGATGAAGTGAACATTGAATACATCTCCAACAGGACGCATGGGTTTGTAGGTGCGGATATTTCGGCACTTGCCAAGGAAGCAGCTATGAAGGCGCTAAGAAGATATCTTCCCCAGATAAAACTTGAAGAGATCGTTCCCCGCGAAATGCTGGAAAGCATGCAGGTAACAGCTAATGATTTTGAAGAGGCATTAAAGGAAGTTGAACCCTCGGCAATGAGGGAAGTAATGATCGAAGTGCCGGATGTTGTCTGGGATGATGTTGGGGGTCTTGATGATGCCAAGCAGGAAATAAAAGAAGCAGTGGAATGGCCATTAAAATTCCCGGAGAGATTCCAAAAAATGAGCATCCGCCCGCCAAGAGGAATACTCCTTTATGGTCCTCCCGGTACTGGAAAAACGCTCATGGCAAAAGCAGTGGCCAATGAAAGTTCTGCTAATTTCATAAGTGTACGTGGCCCTCAGCTTCTATCCAAATGGGTAGGAGAATCAGAAAAAGCCATACGCGAAGTATTCAAGAAAGCGCGCCAGGTTTCACCAGCAATAATTTTTCTTGACGAACTTGATGCTATCGCCCCCCTCCGTGGCACTGAATTTGGCTCAAAGACATCAGAAAGGGTGATCAACCAGCTGCTCACAGAACTTGATGGAATAGAAGTCTTAAAGAATGTGGTAGTTATTGCAGCGACCAACAGGCCTGAGATAATAGACCCTGCCCTGATACGCTCAGGAAGGTTTGACAGGCTTGTCTTTATAGGGCCCCCGGGAAGGGCTGGAAGGATCGATATATTCAATATCCATCTTAAAAACCTGAAAAACGGTCATCTTTCCGATAACGTGGATATTGAAGAACTTGCAGATCTTACGGAAAATTATGTGGGATCTGATATTGAATCCCTGTGCAGGGAAGCGGTAATGCTTGCTCTCAGGGAGAATTTCGATACAGATATCGTGGAAATGAAACATTTCCGTGACGCTCTTAAGAAAGTGAGGCCTGCTCTTGCCGAAGATATGGTGGAATATTACCAGAAACTTCAGGAGCAATTTAAAGGCGGGACAAAACAGGAACAGAAGTCTTATATAGGTTACAGGTGAAAAAAGCACATTAGATGAACCCAAGGTTCATGAAGGGATTACTATGGCAAAAATACTTGCAAAAAATTTAGCTAATAAGAGAGTGATGCTTACTGACGGGTCAGAGCTGGGATATGCTACCGATGTTGTAATGGATATGCAGGGCGGAGCTTTGATATATCTTGTCGTGAAACCAACAAATAGTATAGATACATCAAAATACAAGAAACAAAATAATTATGTATTGATACCATTCGAAGCAGTAAGGGCCGCCAAGGATTATGCAATTGTTGATAAGAAGATGATCACTGGCAGCGACTTTGATTAATTTTTTCATATATCAGAGTGGCAGAAGGCTGTGTTTTGAAAGGTGAACCAAAAGTCACGATTGTCTGTTCAAATCAGGATAGGGCAAGCCAGAATATTAAGAATTGCCTTTTCTCCCTTCGAAAATGGAATAACATATCATCTGAAGAAAGTATTCCAGTTTTTGAGTATAAGGATTTCAGGATAGTGGAAATAGAAGAATCCCTGATTTTTCAAGATGGTCTGGATAAAAAGTTAGCCGGATTGGGTTATCCTGCATCACTTATGATCTTTGCTTCCAAACACAGAAGCAAAGATTTACGTGCTATTCTTACTGTACATTCTACGGGTAATGTTAATGAAGCAAAATTCGGAGGAACTCCCCGGAAACTTTCAGCCGCTGCCCCTCAAGCTGTCAGGTCGCTGCTTTGCTCGCTGAAAATTCTTGCCGAAAATGAAGATTATGAAGTTACTCTGGAATGTACGCACCATGGCCCAAGCGACCTTGATATTCCATCCGTTTTTATTGAAGTGGGAAGCAGCATAGGCCAATGGCTTGATGACGTTGCAGGGCGAATAGTTGCGGAAGCCATACTTCTTTTTAAAGATAGTGATTCACCTGTAGCTGTGGGTTTCGGGGGTACGCATTATGCGCCAAGACAAACTTCGCTGATCCTTTCTACGGATGTCACTTTCGGCCACATTTTCCCCTCCTATGCCCTCGATGAACTGGATGAGACCATGATACGCCAGGCCTTTGTGAGAAGTGGAGCTGATTTTGCATATGTTGACCGCAAATCCATGAAGGGTGAGCAGCGTGAGAAGCTGGGTAAGATGATTGAAGCCAGCGGTTTTGAAGTGTTAAAGGAAAGCGACATCAGGGAAATGGATGGGGTACCCTGGGAATTTTGCATGCAGTTGCGAAAAAGAGTAAAGGAGATATGCCCTTCCGGGAAACCTGTGATCACTGACGGGATAAAATGTGCCCTATCCTCCTGCCAGACATGCATCTGCCCGAGGGTCAAGATCGCAAAGATCAATCCTGCACTTTTATCCGAAGCGGAAAAACTTGATAAGATCGGACTTAAAACTTTCCTATCGGACCATAATATAGCCTATATCGAATATGAAGATGGAAGATTTGCTCATATCCTTATCGGGATTGATGATTCATGCGCCAGGCTGGCTGCGGAAGAATTAAGGGATAAATGCGTAGAAATTATTAAAAAAAAATATGATGTCTGTCTGGATAAAGGAATACTGCAAATATCTGACAGAAAGTTTAGTCCTGAACTGGCTAAATCATTCGGGATTGCGGATACGCAGTTGTATGGGCGGCTGGCACGGGGTGAATCCGTGATAATAGACGGAAAAACTATAAATCCAGAGATGGTATATGAAACAAATAAAAGAGCCATTAAATTAATAAACGATGGAGAAGAAGCATGGAATCAATAATTAAAGAGGCAATATCAAGAGCAGGCGAATCTCCAATGCCAGTAATTGGGGATACGGACAAGGAACTTCTGGAAATATTAAAGGAATTAAAGACAAATATTGTTGTAATAGGATGTGGAGGATCTGGCTCGAACACGATCCAGAGAATTTCCGATGAGGGAATAATCGGGGCGGAGCTGTACGCTATCAATACAGATGCCCAGCATTTGTTAAATATCCAGGTTAAAAAGAAGATTCTTATCGGGAGAAACAGGACCAGAGGGCTTGGCGCCGGAAGCCTGCCCCAGATAGGGCAGGATGCAGCCCAGGAATCAAAACCTGCGATTGAAAAAGCTGTGGGGAATGCAGATCTTGTTTTCATAACGTGCGGACTTGGCGGAGGAACAGGAACGGGCTCTGCGCCTATTGTTGCAGAAATTGCGCGTGATGCAGGGGCATTGACAATAGCTGTTGTAACACTTCCATTCTCAGTCGAAGGACAAATCCGCATGGATAATGCTGAAGCAGGACTTGAGCGCCTCCGTGATGCCGTAGATACCGTAATAGTTGTCCCGAATGACAAATTGCTTGAAGTTGTCCCTCATCTTCCTTTGCAGACAGCTTTTAAAGTATGCGATGAGGTCCTTATGCGCTCAGTAAAAGGAATAACCGAATTGATCACAAAACCAGGTCTTGTGAATCTTGATTTTGCTGATGTCAGGGTTATTATGCAAAAGAGTGGCGTTGCGATGATAGGTCTTGGTGAGGCCGAAGGCGAGAACAAAGCACTGGAATCAGTCCAGAGAGCGCTAAGGAGCCCCCTCCTTGATGTTGATGTATCAGGCGCATCAGGCGCACTTGTAAATGTGGTCGGAGGGCCGGATATGACCATAGCTGAAGCTGAAAGTGTAGTGAATGAGCTTTATACACGCATTGATCCCAAGGCAAGGCTGATATGGGGCGCAATGGTTGACCCTGACCTTGAAAATGTTGTACGCACAATGGTCGTTGTTACAGGTGTTACATCACCGCAGATCCTTGGTAAGAATACCAAAGGAAATATTTCTACGGCTAAATACGGGATTGATTTTGTAAAATAGTTGAAATACTATACTATAATATTGGTATTAATGCCTGCATACATAAACGAGATATTCAATTCCATACAGGGCGAAGGTCCTTATGCAGGCATGCGCCAGGTTTTTGTCAGGTTTGAAAAATGCCAGCTGCACTGTTCTTATTGCGACACACCACAAACACGTGAAATTTCAGGCTCATGCAGGATTGAGACACATGCAGGAAGCGGAAAATTTATCTTGGCACAAACACCGCTGCCAAGGGAAGAGATTGCAGATTTTATCCGGAAATTGTGGACACCCTCAACAAAACATGTCAGCCTGACAGGTGGGGAACCATTGCTGCATGCAGATTTTATCAAGACGCTTGACCTGGAATATCCCCTATACCTTGAAACTAACTCCGGCTTTCCTGAAAAAGCGCGGGAATTAAAGGATATTATCACAATAGCATCATGCGACATTAAATTGCCAGAACATGATTGTACTGACCATTATTCGCAACTTTTGAAAAATGAGCTTGAGACGATTTCCATTCTGAATGAGACTGCAAAGACCTTTGTAAAAGTAATAATCATGCCAGAGACTACTAAAAAGTCATTATCATTTGCTATCGAAGGTGTCAAATCAATTAACGATAATATACCTTTTATCCTTCAGCCTGTAACTTCAGATAAAAAAGTCCCTTCATCATTATTGTTTGAACTTATGGATTTTGCCGGCGAAAAATTAAAAGATGTGCGTGCTATTGGGCAAACGCACAAGATGATGAACCTTCTTTAACTATTGGTTGCTGTAGCCAGGTTAATCACTTTTTGGGCATCGGTTGATGACCCGACTTTGATCATTGAATCTTTGGTTGTCCAGATAAGATAATATTTACTGACGTCCTTCCCATTGCTTATGAACTGACTCATAACTTTTGTTGCTTTGTGGCCATTAAAGTAAATCTCGGTAAATGGATCATAACCTGCATCCTTATACGTAGCCTTGTATTCTTCCATGACAGCCTCTGGTGAATCCGCTTTAAAAACCTGGATATATATATCTTCTCCAGTATCTGTCCTGTAAACTCCTTCAATAGCTTTTTTTGAGAAGTTCCCAATTTCAATATTTGTTTCATGTTTTGCCATGAATGTAAAACCTGAAGGCAAATTGACAGTAGGGATTAGTTCGGATTTGATCGGATCGGTTTTATTTATTGGATCATCAGTTTTATTATCAATACAACCTGAAACAAAAACCACTAAGGCTAAGAACAAAAATAACACAGCTATTTTTTTTAACATATTTTCTCCTGGCTCAATATACGACATGGGATAAAAAAATGTTACGGTCAAATCACTGGATAAACAGAAATCACAAGTTTTAAAATTATGATAGATATATCCCATACATGGATTATCGCAAAGGTTCGATCGGACGTGTATTTGCTGTAAGGATTGATCATGGAGAAAATGTGCTTGGAGAGCTTTCAGGGCTTGCGGTAAAAGAGGAAATTAGATCCGCTTTTTTTATTATGCTTGGCGCAATGGGAAGCGCAGACCTCGTTACAGGGCCAAAAGACAAGGTTGTTCCTCCCACAATAGTGTGGTCAAAATTCGATGATGCACGTGAAATATTAGGTGCAGGTGATATTTTCTGGGAAAACGGCGCTCCAAAGATTCATCTCCACGGGGCCGCCGGGAGCAGCAGGGGAATTACTATGGGTTGCATCAGGAAAGCGGCGCAGGCATTCATGGTGCTTGAGGTATTTATTGTTGAGATGGATATTGCTGCGCAAAGGGTATTTAATGAAAAAATAGGATTTTCACCGATGACATTTGAATGATTCCATCTGTAATTGTAAACCGGTTTTGGTTGATTGTAATTGGTAAAGTACAAATACCACGAATGATAATTACAAATATGTGGGAACATGCCAAAACTTGTAATTATCTATGGTACGGGGTCACATAATACTGAGAGGATAGCTAAGGCTATAGAAGAAGGTGCAAAAGCGGAAGGCATTGAAACAATACTGAAAAATGTCTCTTTTGCTGAAAAGAACCATCTCATTGATGCAGATGCCATTGCCATTGGTTCACCGAATTATCGTGATGCAATGATGCCATCTGTGCAAAAATTCCTGAATGAACTGGCTGATGTTGACCTGGCCGGGAAAATCGGGCTTGCTTTCGGGTCTTATGGATGGGGTCTTGAAGCTATACAGGCGATCAGTAAGCAATTGACATCATACCACGTTGAGATGATAAAAGATCTAGGTATAAAAAGGATGCCCGGGGATGAAGAACTTGAGATATGCAGGAGGGTTGGCTCGCTTCTTGCCTGTAAGATAAATAATAAGGAGGTAAATGTGCAGCGTAGGTGATTCGTTCGGTGTAGAACTCGAAGGTGGAATGGAACCGCATTTATATTTATGCAACCATTGCAGCAAGACATTCAAAGGCATTGGCACCAATTTGAAATGTCCGAAATGCTTTTCGACAGACATCAAATGTATTGAATAGAGACAAAAATTGCATGGACTGAAATTAAAAGAAAGATTACAGGCTGATAATTCGAAAATTTTTCTAATTTTTTCTAATATCAGTTTACTTTTTTAATTTAATAATTTATACAACCCCATTTTTTTCATCAAACATTCCATAATATGTAACTGTTGCTTTTTTGCACATGTTTAAATAATATGAAGAACATATTGTAATTTGAAGACAATTAAATTGAGGAAGGCGCTGTTATGATGAATGAAATACGGACAATAGAAGTGATGGAAAGCACACTGAAAGAAATTAATAAAATTGGCGGGATAGAGTCATCAGCAATAGCAAGCAGAGACGGCTTATTGATATGCTCAACATTAAGGGACCAGAAACGCGCAGAAGTACTGGTAGCAATGTCTGCTACTATGATAGGCGCAGCAGAAGCAGCTTCGAACGAACTTGGAAACGGCATTCCTGAGACAACCATTGTGGAATCAAAAAAGGGAAAAATAATTGGAACAGGAGCCGGATCAAAAGCAATACTGCTGGTTATGACAAGACCTGAAACAAATCTTGGATGGGTACTTGTCGAAATGAAAAAAGCATCTGAAAAGATAAAGCAAGTCCTCGAATAATTTCATTTTGGCCTGTAATATTCCCATTTACCAAGCGCTTGCTTCAATTCCTTGTTTTTTATCGCAAATTCATTAAGGTCAATACCATCCATTGTGGCTTTTATTGCCTGCATCACTGCCTTTGCGCCAGCTCGTGTTCCTTTTGGGTGGCCATGAATGCCGCCGCTTACAAGCAATGTACAGTCATTTCCTAGGATACTCATGACAGATGGTATCAATCCCGGATGAAGACCACCTGAAGAAACCGGAAGAGCCGGTTTTATTGAGCCCCAATCCTGCGAAAGCATGTCACCATCTTCTATTTTATAGTCACGCAGCACTCTGGCGATCTGTGTGACCTCTTTTTTGCTCCCCACAAGTTTTCCTATTGCAGTACCTGAATGAATTTCATCCACTCCTATTAAACGCATAAGTTTTGCAAGGAAATACATACTCAACCCATGTCTCGGGTTCCTGTCAAAAGCCGCATGCATCGCACGATGGGCGTGTATGGCTAATCCAAGGTCGCCGCATTCATCCCGCATTGTCTGGACAGACGCTGTTCCACAAGTAACAACATCGATCATGGCAAACCTCCAGCCCGAATCATTAAGCAATTTTGCTTTTCGGATCATTTCTTTTGTCTCACCTGTGATATTCAAAAGGGCATCTTTCTCTTCGCCTGTCTCTTTTTCAGCTTTATCACGCAGTTTGGCCATTCGCATAAGTCTGTCTTCAAAGCGGTTAAAAGACGTAGAAGTCAGGTTCTCATCATCCTTTACAAGATCAAATCCTCCCATCCAGGTTTCGTATGCAACATCGGCATGTTCTGCTGCGCTAAAACCGATCTTGGGTTTTGGCACTGCACCCGTTATGGGGCGTTCTTTGATTTTCAATAAAGACCTTATTCCCTCGATACCCTGTCCTGGACCTTTGAAAGACTTAATATATTGTCGTGGAAACGATGCATCAATAAGTCTTAAATTCCGAAGAGCTTTCATACCGAATATATTGCCGGCTATCCCGCTCAGGAGCTGAGGGGCGTTTCCAGGCTCCCAGAGGTCTATTGGATAAGCGATCTTTACATATTTACCATTTAATTCAAATGCGCGCGCTTTTATCTTTTCAACCCGTGGAGGTAAATCATGAAGAGTGGTCCATGTGCCTGCCGAACTTTCGGAAGCTATCCTTCCTATCGCTTCTTTTTCAGTAATTCCTTTTGCAGGTTCAAAATAGTATAAACAGATCAAATCGTCTTTTGCGGGGGTATAATTCAAATCTACGAATTCGTTGTACCAATCAATTTTCGCGGTCATTCTATCACCATTCTTCATTTATTATTTTATAAATTAAAAGATTTAACTGCCGGATGTGCAGAGTCTTTGATTCATGCCAATATTCCAATTATAAACAATATAATACTAAATTGCGCCTTTATGAACCTTTTATACTAATTTTAGACTCTATAGACTCTAGACACGTTTATAGTAAAAGAATATAATGAATGGGCGGTGATTATGTTATGGTAAAGTGGTTGAATAATGTAACCAGGAATAGAGGTAAATCTTTGGTGCCAAGCACTATTATTACCTTAGTTATTGTTGTAATGCTAATAATGTCCGGGCCTGCACAGGCGGTAGCTGTTAATATCGCAGGTTTGCAAGATTCTTATACAAAAGGTAATGATATTGAATTCCAGGTAAAGATCGATATTAATGATCCGGATCAATATGTTTTGATAACCAACATATCCCTGGATTAAACAGGACCTCTTAATAAAACAATTTTCTTTGCCCTTGATGGAAAGCAGATTTCAGGGGATTGTCAAATCAAAGTAAAACCGGTCTCAATCCCGAAAGACGACTTTGGATATGGGAATGGCTATGGCTATGATTCAAGAACAGGTTATGGTTACGATTTCGGTTATGGCTCTGGATATGGTTATAATCATGGAAGTGGAGGAGAAAAAATCAGTTTCATTTATAATATTACTATAGATACCGATAAAAAATGTTTTGCAGCAGGTAACTATAGTGTAGTTGCAAGCCTCAATACAGGTAAGAATGTAGCTTTCCAGAGTCAAGCGTTCGGTTTCAGATTGCTGCCAGCTGCACCGGGTGACAACATAAAGGCTAAAGTCGATATTAAACCTGAGACAATTAACCTTAAAAGTAAAGGAAAGTTCACTGCATTTATTAAATTGCCCGAAGATCTTAATGTGAGGGATATTGATGTCGGGACAGTTGTTATAGCTGGGGCACATGTAGTGAATTCGATTATCTCGAATGAAAATGGCGGTACATTGATAGCGAAATTCAACAATCAGGATCTGGAAAATGTGCATACTGGAAATGCAGTCCTCTTTAATGTGACAGGCAAAGTTAATGGTATGGGCTTTGAGGGAAGCGACAGAGTAAAAGTCATAGATAACAAAAATCAAAAAGATGTGGAAGAATGCGAGTGCGATGAGCATGTAAAAGAAGATGACCATGAAGATAAGAAAGTAAATGATCATAGCGATGAGAGAAACAAGAAAGACGATCCAAAGAACAATAACAATGGACGAGGAAATAATGCTGTAATTACCAACAATATTTACATAAACAATAACAGCGGTACTGTCACTGTAAATATTAATAATCAGGGCAATAGTAAAACCAAAGGGAATAATGGAAATGGCAGGAGTCAAAGATTCGTAAGAAAACGATGATTTTAAATATCTTCAAAGATAAGTTATCGTGGGAGATATATTTCCAATTATATCCTATTCAGGAGAGATATGTGTGGTAAAAATAAAACAAAACAATCAGAAGAGACCATTTCTAGCAAGTACAGTTGTAACATTATTCATCGTTATAATGCTGATAATTTCCGGCCCGGCACAAGCGGTGTCGGTTAGTATTTTGGGGCTTCAAGGTCCATATACACAGGGCAGCAGTATTCAGTTTCAAGTAAAAATTGATATCAATGATCCAGACCAGTTTGTTCCTGCGAAAGATATTTCACTAAATTTGACAGGACCTACTAATCCGAGTGCGGTTTTTTCCCTTGATGGAAAAAAGGTCTCAGGTGACTCCATTATCAAAATAACAGGTTTTCAAATCCCTCAAGCATCTGATTTTGGGTATGGCTACGGGTATGGTAAAGATAGTTTCGGCTACGGCTATGGTTATGAAAGTTTCGGCTATGGCTACGGGTATGGATATGGAAAAATAACTGATTTTGGTTACGGATATGGATATGGAAGAAGAACTGATTCTGGTTATGGATATGGATATAATACAGGATATGGGTACGGATATGGATATGGATATAATGCAGGATATGGGTATGGGAACCTCACTTACATTTATAATGTAACAATAGAAACAGCGACCCTGCCAGTTGGAGATTATAACGTAGTTGCAAGTCTTAGAGCAGAAAATAATGCAGTTACCAAGATATTTACCTCAGCCACTGGCCAATTCACGATTACACCAGCATCAACAACCTCATCAGGCGGATCCAGCGGAAGCACGGGAGGCGGCGTAGTGTCTTCAGAACCGTTTGATAACGTAGAATCGTCTGAAATAGTACAAATGGATCTGTTGGCAAACCAATCCGTAACATACAGGTTCTCTACTGTACCCAGAATATATGAAGTCGCAGTTGTTGGCAAAGAATATGAAAATGCTGTCAGCTTGAGGGTTGAAGCTCTAAAAGGGACATCCAGACTGGTAACAGCTGCACCTGACGGCATAGTATCCAAGAATATGAACATCTTTTCAAGCTCAAGTGGAATTAAAGATGCTCTTATCAGGTTCAAAGTAGAGAATTCCTGGATGGAAAATAACAGTCTTTCAAGCGGCGACATGAAGATGGTCAAGTGGGATGGTAGCAAGTGGGTTCAGCTTGAAACCACAGAAAAGAACAAAGACAGCACTTATACCTATTTCGAGACAAATACAACATCATTCTCAAATTTCGCAATAACAGGGTTGAAAGGCGCTGTGGCCGGGGCAACGTCCAGGGTAACGCCCACGGTAACGAGGTCTGGAATTACTCCGGCAGTTCCTGGCGTTACTCCGACAACTCCCACCGCGGCTCCGACAAACTTTTCACTTATTGCGATCGTTGTTGTGATTTTGATCGTTATTGGAGTTGCAGTGTACCTAAGGAGGAAATAACATCAATTTAAAGGATGGAGATGTTACTCTCCATTCCTTCTTTTGATAATCTTTTAAAAAATTTATTTTTGTTTATATATGAGATTATTTCTAAAAATGTTGGAGTATCCAAAATAGGGAGATGACGTTTTTGGAAATCAAAAAAGAAGGACTTTCGGTAATAATTCCAGCTTATAATGAAGAGGGACGGGTTCTTAAAACAATAAAACATGTCAGGGATCTTTTCGACGAACTTGGAATAGACCATGAAATAATTGTTGTGGATGATGGATCTACAGATGGTACTTTTAATGAGGCAACCTCAGAACAATTTGATAATGTTAAAGTTGTAGGCTATAAGCAAAACAGGGGTAAGGGCTATGCTATAAAATATGGCATGACTTTTATAACAAAGGACCTGGTCACATTTTTTGATGCAGATATGGAACTTGATCCGGGGCAGATAAGCATTTTATTTGAGTATATGGAGAAAAACGATGCGGATATAGTAGTTGGAAGTAAGAGACACCCCCTTTCCACGATTGAATATTATCCATTACTCAGGAGATTCTTAAGCCAGATGTACAATATCGTCTTAAGATTACTGCTGCAACTGGAAATCAGGGATACCCAGACAGGTTTTAAATTGATGAAAAGAGAACCCGTGCAAAAGATATTTCCAATGATGCGCGTTAAGAGATATGCTTTTGATGTGGAATTTTTAGCTTATGCCACCCGGTTTGGCTATAAAATCGTGGAAGCACCTATAATTTTGAAATTCACACGAAAAGGATTTGGGAGAATAAATTTCAAGACCATACTCAACATTTTTCTTGATACTGTTGCAGTAGCATCACGTTTCGGTGTATTACAATACTATACAAAAATGTTTCGCGACTCGACTATAATGTTAACAGTATTTGTGGCAGGGATGTATCTCTACAAACAATTAATCAATCCCTATATATTCCCAGGAATTGAATCAAGAGGTTTAATAGCCTTATTTATTATCGGTCTTATAATAATTATTGTGACCTTACCATATGAATCGCTTGCAAAGAAATTTGAGAACTAATAATAACATGAACATCCTCATTTCTTTTAAGAGGAGTATATTAAAAGATGAATTATGAATCACCCAAAATATCAGTAGTAATGCCAGTATATAATGCAGAACCATATCTCAAAGATGCAATTGAAAGTATTTTAAATCAAACATTTACTGATTTTGAATTTATTGTTGTTGATGATGCTTCTACCGATAATAGCTACAAAATCATTGAAGAGTATTCTAAAAAAGATAAGAGAATTGTAGTATTCAGAAATGAAAAAAACTTAGGAATCGCTGAAACAAGAACAAAAGGCACAAAATATGCTAAAGGGAAATATATTGCAGTATTTGATGCAGATGATATTTCAATATTAACAAGACTTGAGAAACAATACAATTATTTAGAGAAACATACAGATTGCGGAGTTGTAGGTGGCTTCATAGAGTCATTTGATAGCGACACTGGTAAGATTCTTGGAGTGCGAAAATATTATGAAGACGACGCAAACTTACGCAGAAGACTTTTTCTTTATTGTCCTGTTTCACAAGGAGTTTGTATGATCCGGAGGGAGGTTTTTGAAAATCTTGGATATTATAATCCAAAATATCCGGTTGCTGAGGACCTGGATTTATGGTTTAGGATTGGTACAAAATACAAATTTGCAAACATACAAGAGATTTTGCTTAAATACAGGATTCACAAAAACTCCACTACGATTTCAAAAATACAGAGAATAGAGACTATGACTTTAGAAATACGAAAAAAATACTCGCATGGATATGGTTACTCGATGACTTTATTTGATATAATTTATAATTTAGTTATACGCATAACATATTTTGTACCATATAATATTAAAATTTGGATATTTAATTTTATTAGAGATGAAAAATAGGTGTTGATAGTATGAACATTGCTTATCATATGCCTTCATTAGATACCATTTATGCTCAAAGGACAATTTACTATGGATATAAGAATGCATTTGAAGATTTAGGTCATAATTTTTTTACTCTTACATCAGAAAATAATTTAGAAAAATTTTTAGATAAAAATTTTATCGATATTTTCATCACTGCAAGCCATTTTTATTACCAAAAAGATCTAAATTTGAATCTTTTAAAAAAGTATAGAAATAGTGGAATGGTTTTATTTTCAAAAATTGATTTTTGGAACTCTCCTTTGTCCGGTTTAAGGATTAACGAGGCAAAAAGTTTGAAAGATGACACTAAAACCATCCAACTAATAAAAGATGGCCTGCTAGGCGATGTCTTTTTTCATGTAGTTGAGCAGTCTGATGAAAGAATGGCGGGATTTGAGAAAGAAACCGGGTATAAATATTATACAATACCACTTGCCGCAGATAAAATAAATATGAAATATGAATTTGATAATAATTTCATTGCAGATATTTCATATATCGGGACTTATTTGCCAGACAAAAGAAAATTTTTTAAAGAATGGGTTTTTCCTTTAAAAAGCAAATACGACTTAAAATTATATGGCCAGGATTGGACATTTCAAGAAAGATTAATTGGATGGATTCAAAAATTTGGACAATACTATAATTTGCCATATTTGAGTTCAATTCAGAAACCAAAATTACACCTTGGGGATGAATCTAGAATATACTCATCTTCCAGAATATGTATCAATGTCCATGAAACTTACCAAAAAAAATATGGCGGAGATTGTAATGAACGAACTTTTAAAATTCCTCTTTGTGAGGGATTTGAGATTACGGATGATGTTGCTTGTATTCGTAAATATTTTCAAGTTGATAAAGAAATTATTATTGCTAAAAATCGAGAAGATTGGTTTGAAAAAATTGATTATTATATGAATAATCCTGACAAAAGATTGGCAATTATTGAAGCTGGTAGAGAAAGGGTTTTAAAAGAACATACGTATCACAACAGGTCTGAACAAATAATTAAAATCTATGAAGAATTAAAAAAACATGGATAAAAATAAAATATTACATGCAACTATAGTAATGCTATTTTTATTACTATCTTTTGTAATAAATAAAATTCCGGATGGGACGTTCATTGCAGGCGGTGATTTTTACCAGTTAATCGATATTAATGACAATCTTATTAGGAATCTATTCACATGGTTTAATCAACATGGGCAGGGGCAGTACAATCCACTGATTGTAGCATTCCCGTTTTATGTATTTCAATATATTTTATACAATCTTGGATTCTCCTATGCGAATATTGCAAATGCAATAATGTTTCTTTTTTTCGTTGGTTCATTCTATAGTTTTTTTTTCGCTATAAAAATAATCAATTCAAATATTCCTGGTTATCTTAAATTATTAGGTTCAGCTATTTATTCTATAAATATTTTTACTTTCACAATATTTACCTCTCCATGGTGGATTACGCATCATTTTATAATTTACATTTTTATACCTCTATTGATTGCCTTTTTTGAGAAATTATTGAATGGTTGTTCATTAAAAAATACAGCTTATTTTATAATAATATTTTTAATTTCAACTTTGGGATTCAATAATATAGCTTTTCTGGCAGCATTGTTATTTTTTCAAGTGTTATTGTCAGTTGCGCTTTTTGCCACAAAGAAAATTCCATTAAGTCTGATAACAGCGAAAAGATTATTATTTGTTTTTATTCTACAACTGATTTTATCCATTTTTTTCTTATTACCATATTTTGCATCACAATTTGAATATATATCAAGGATAACTGGCGGAAAAGTCTTGGGTAATATTTCAAGTGTGTTTTTATGGAATTCAAATGATGCCTATTCTATACTTTCATTCACAATGGTTAAAGACAGATACCCATTAGTTAATCTATACTCTGACTCTAAAATATTTATTGCAATTTCACTTTCTTATATAATTTTTATAATTGTTGCAATATTGTATCAGAAAAGAAAAAAAGAGAAGTATTGGCTCCATTACTTGACAGTTTTTCTGTTGCTCTTATTTTTGTTAATGCGAGGAACCGCTCCTTTCGATAAGATTAACATATTTTTATACACATTACCTGGGTTTAATTTATTTCGGTCTCCTGATAAACTTTTTGTATTTTATCCATTTTTTTATTTAGTATTATTGAGTTTATTATTGTATTATAGCAAGTTATCAAAAAAAATGATTTCAGCGATGTTGATCTTCATTTTGATTGTCCCCATCCCTTTTTATATTGGAGGTATCCCTGCCTACTTATCTCATGAAAATGAAAATGGATACAAATATACAATTCAAATTCCGTCTGAATATTATACTATTGAAAAAATAATTAATAAAGATGATAACCAGCTTTCAATAATTTCTTTGCCATATAGTGTGGTTAACTCGTTAAATTGGGCTAATTATCCTAAATGGCATTTTGTTGGTCACGATGTTTTACACCTTCTATACAATAAATATTACATATCAGCAAATACTTATGATCATCCGACATTGGAAACAAATTTATCATTTAAAGAATACAACGAAGGAAACAGAGTTGATAAATATAAATTTTTGGAAATATTGCAGAAATTCAGTGGGAAATATATTTTATTACATAAGGATATAAATAACTATTGGATTGATAATTCTAAAATCACATACGATACAATCAAGGAATTAGAAGCAAATAATATAATAAAGAAATTAGATGAAAATGAATATTTCGCTTTATATGAATTAGATACAAATTATTTATTTCCATTAGTGTTTTCAGATAAAAATAAATTATCATTTAAAAAATTTAGTCCAGTTAAATATGACGTTTCTATATATAATTTGAAAAATAAAACAAACATTGAATTTCATCAATCATATAATACTCAATGGAAGCTTTACCTGGAATTCAATCCAGGCAATTCTTTGTGCAAACCATTAGAATACTACAAAAACAACACGACAACAGAATGTGAACAAACCACACAATTATTTGAAATCAGTGATCTCACTCATATATGGCAAAAATCTATGTCTGATGATTCGCATAAAATGGTCAATGAGTATGCCAATAGTTGGACTATTGATCCGGAATATATTATAGCAAATTATCCAAAAGAATATTACAAGAAATATCCAGATGGCAGTATTGATATCGAGTTGACTTTGTATTTCAAGCCACAGTCGTATTTCTATATGGGTTTAATAGTTTCTGTTATTGCATTTATCACCTGCATCGGGTATTTGTATAGGGATTGGAAAAAGAAAACACCAAATAAATCGACTTCCTCGACCAGCTCTGGGAAACCTCATGGAAAAGTATAGTATGGATGACTGGCCCCCTTCCAACTACCCGTTTTTAATTGCACTCATGCTTCTTACAGTCACTGCTGTAACACTTGTTATTGGCGATGAGAACCTTGCTGAAAATCTTGCCATATATGCATATTATTTCCTGGTCATCGGCGTAGCAATTCGTTTTTTTGAGCTTGCGCTGCCTGAAGATACCATGGAAAGGCTCAACCCCGCTAAGGAACGCATTTCAGTTGTTTCAGATTTCATAAAATATCATGGATTGAAATTTATTAGAAATATGGACATCATGCTAGAAAATCTGTACGACAGACTGCAATTACATTTACGCAGGGCTATATTCGAAATGAAGATAACTATTTCAGGTTTTGAAAAACAACATCCTCCGATGGGCGCACAAATTCGAAAGAGAATAAATGTCATCAAGCTGCAATATTTAAATCGCCTGTATATTGTTAAACGTGGAAAAAATATTTCCCTGATATCAGACATTTCCCGGAATATCGCGATTCTTCTTTCTGTATTTCTTATAATATCTTTAGCCTACGGCATTACGATTGACATGCAGTTTGTAAAAAGATATCTCGATAACCTTATTTTGATAATTATCGGCTGGTTTACACTCTATATAATCTTGAGAGTTCGCTTTTATACATGATGAATTAAGTGAGGATTATTTCTTATAAACATCCTCTGGCTCGAACAACTTCTCCCCGACAATCTCACCATCTATCGTCCTGTAAAAACACGACCTGTATCCAGTATGGCAGGCGCCTCCTATCTGTTCGATCTTGAGTACAATAGCGTCAGCGTCGCAGTCT
>JBAQLI010000222.1:0-13105 GCA_049301735.1 Candidatus Methanoperedens sp. | reverse complement strand
GTCCATATAGCAGTAGTTGACCCCGGTGTCGGAACAAAAAGGCGCGAAATTGCAATCAAGGCTGTATCCCCGGACAGTGAGATCCATTATTTTATCGGGCCAGACAACGGTCTTCTTATCCCTGCTGCAAAAAGCATCGGAACGATAGAAGTATATGAGATTTCAAATACAAAATTATTTCAAAAAAACATATCCTTCACTTTTCATGGCAGGGATATTTTTGCTCCGGTGGGGGCGCATATTTCAAAAGGATCAAGGATTGAAGATGTAGGCGGACAAATCTTTGATTTTAAGGAACTTGATTTTGGGAAGGGGAAAAAAGTAAATGGTTCCATTCATGGCAAAGTCATATACATTGACTCATTCGGTAATATTATCACGAATATTTCCGGAGAGTCAGGGGATTTTCGGCCCGGGGATGAATTATGGATCGGGGAAAGAAGGGTAATATTTGGTAGTTCATATGGATTTTTCAAAGAAGGCGACCCTCTGGTATTAATGGGAAGCCATGGGTTTCTTGAGATAGCAGTGAACATGGGGAATGCAGCGAAAATATTTGATAAGAAGCAGGGAGATGAAATTATAATTTCGATTTAAATTTATGTTTCTGGTGAATTTTTGGGATAAGTTATAAATAGTATTAGCTATTATTATCATTATCATAAGAATCATAGGGCAATATCAAGGTTTTACGCTTTATGAACCTGTAAAAATCCAATATAAAAGGTGAAATATGCTACGAAAAAATGTCTCTATAAGTGACACCCATTTGAAGATGCTTGACCCATTGCTTAAGAAACACCAGGGTAATCTATCTGCAGCAATGAGAGATATTATCGATTTCACCGGCTTTGTTACTGAAAATATGGGAAGCCTGGAAACTGCAAAAGATCTTTTTAAAGAAAAAAATCATGCGATGGAGCAGACACGAAACCGCATTTATGGAATAACAATTCCCCTGACAATGTTCAGGTGGCTTTTAAGTAATAGAAAAAGCAGTTTACCCCCCCTGAATGAAGCAATTCAATTGTTTTCTCAACAAAATATCAATAGTTATGATATCAATACCCTTAACAAGGTAATAAATGAAGAGATCTCATTCCTGAACTGGCCTATTTCCGTGAATATCGGAAGTGAAAATGGTCAGATATCAATCCAGATAACGGGTATAGATCCTGAAATAAACAGTTTCTATGCAAAATTAATAACAATGTATCTCTCTAATAATAAGAGTCCTCAGAAAATAAGTAAACTATTGAATTATCCGGCATCTATATTTATGTTATTCGGAAGTGCTTCCACTCAGGAAGAGGCACTAAAATCAATGTATGAAGCCTTTGGGGAAAATGGCCGTAAAATACCAGCAGAAAACGATGTAATTTTAATAGCATCATCATGACTCCTATTTTTTTAGTTTGGTTATCCAATAAATAAAAGCTATAGTTATTAAAAAGAGCATTGCAATTAATATAATATTATAAGATACAGGATTTTTAACAGTATCTTTTACGATTTCAGGGGTCTCCTTTGGTGATGGGCTGGAAGTAATTGTTTGCATGGGTGTAAATATGGCCTGTGGATGGTATACAACCTGAATACTTTCAGTAATATTATTCCCATTCGTATCCCATGCAGTTATGGTGATGTTGTTAGTCCCTTCCTGAAGCTTGACTATTTGATCCCATACCTTTGTTCCGGAAAAATTTCCATTTACCAGAACTTCTTTAATACCATTTTTATCAGAAGCAGTACCTGAGATGTTAATTACCTGGTTTGAAAATATTTCGCCCTGCTGTGGTCTATCAATTATTATCTGTGGAGGAATGGTATCAGGAACTTTGAAAATATGCCATGTGTCACCCGATGCCGCATAGATATAATCACCCGATGGATGGACTGCAATAGCGGCTCTGTCTTTTATTTCGTTTATAAAAAAAGTACCAGTATTATTGGGCGCATAAGGGTTGCTGACATCCAGCAGGTTATATTCAGATGTTCCATCAGCCCTGGCAAGATAAACATCATTTCCTTGTATAGCTATATCATATACATTTTTTCCAAGAGAATGAAAGACTTCCTTTGGACTTTTCGGATCGGATACATCAACAATATAAAATCCAACTCTTTTTTCTGCACTTAAGAACACATAATTCCCGGAAACTTCAACTGATATCCCTGCCCATCCTTGAAGAGTTCCGCTAATGTTGGATTTTAATACGTAGAACATTCCGGAAAGTTCCGGATATGTCTGCTCGTTGAAATTAAAAATAAGAAATCCGGTATTTGTATCAGCTACATACATATATTTTTCAGTTACTGCAACATCATTTGCATTGTCCAGGTAGGTGATCTGCTGTAATTTTGTTGGATTTTCAGGATTACTGATGTTGAGCACATATATCCAACCCGGGCCTGATGCCATATACAAACGATCTCCCAGAATAGATATCCCATAAACCTTATCATTAAAATTTGTAATTTTATTGAGTAGCCTGGGCTTTTCAGGATTACTTACATTGTATACCAGGAGGGAGTTTCCATCAGCAATGAACATGTAATCCTTATAGAATTCGGCATCGTGAGGTTCGGATGTTGTGAAAATACCAACTTCTGTCAGATTTTCCAGATGTCCACATTGTGCTGGACCAACGGTTAAACCCAATACCAAAATAAATAAAATAAAGCTCCCGATCAAAACTCTCACAATTATATTATAGAGGCCGTTAATATTTATATTTTTCCGGCATTTGTCGATATCGGTAATTTCTGAGCTATAGGAAAATATACAAGTGGAATAATTGTGGGGAAATCTATATATAGTTAAAAATGAATTTGTATGATTAAGTAGGATTATAAATCGTTAAACATGTGAATAAATAGTTTAACATCAGGTGATATCGTGAAAAAACCATTAATGTATATAATATTAGCTTTCGTCGTCCTTTTATCAGGATGTGTATCGACAGTAAATCCAGTTGACCCATCGGACATAACAATAAGTGTTGCGCCGATCCAGATGAAAGAGTTCCAGGAAAAAGAAATATCAGTGAATGTTATGAACAACGCTACATCACCGATAGATTCTGTTTCTGTAAAGTCACTTGAGCCTTTCACAGTTCTCTCTGGCGGAAATTTGAATATTCCTGCAAGGGCAGAAGACCAGCCGTCCTCTGCCCTCTTATCTGCAAAGATCCAGGCGCCAGGTTTCAAAGATGTTACAGGTACAACAACGCTTACAGTGTCCTATGATTCAGGAAAGGATTCAAAAGGCAATCTCATAACCAAAACGAAGTCAATTCCTGTGAATACCATAGTTCTTCCTGATGCAAAACTTCAGTTCGTTGGCTTTGTTAAGGATATTAAGAGCATATCAGAGGCCGAAGTGACTACATGGGAAGCAAGTGCTGGAGATAATCTGACTGTAACCTTTTCAATTAAAAATGATGGCAAGTCAACAATAGATGAAAATACCCTGAAAGTATTCGTGGATGTTGATAATAAGAGAATGGGAACAAATAATTCACTCACAATCGGGAATGCAATGGCAAAAGGCGGAACATCCAATACACTACCTCTTCAAGTCCAGGTCCTGAAAAATGCACCCAATGGAGAGACAGATGTATTCGTTACTCTTATGATGGGTGATAAAGTCATTGATTCAAAGACAATAAAACTCAGGGTAAAACTATAAGATATGAAATCGAAGGTTTTTTTATTTTTATTTTTTATTCTTATTGCAGTAGCCCTTAGCGGCTGCATGAAAGAATACGGTAGCGTCTATATAACTTCAACTGATGTTATGTATTCACAGGGCGAAGACGGAACAAAACTCACTGTGACCCCGTATATCAGGAATGACCAGGATACTGATACTGGCTCGCTTACAGTCAAAATAAAAATAAGAGAACCTTCAACAAATTTAATACTTGCAGAAAAGGATTCGGATATAGGTTATATTAAAAGCAAATCTTCTTCGTCCAACAGTGTATCACTCAATGTTCCGAATCCCGGCGAATATGCAGTTGTGGTCCAGGTATTTGAAGGAGGAAAGCTCTTAACTCCTGAATATGTTGCTCCTGTTGTTGTCAAAGCGAAACCTGCGCCAGATGATCCATCGGATATCAAACTTATTGATATGACTATTGTCGTAACCAAACTTCTCAATGACGCGTCAATGGCTGTAGTGGATGTTTCACCCGGATTATATAATCAGGGAGGAGATTCAAATCCATTGACCCTTGAAGTGACAGCCCAGGTAGATCCTTACAATACATATATCCAGAGTGATACGCTAAATATAATAAAAAGCGAGGGCAGATCCAGGGGCAAGATGACATTCACCATTCCCAGGAATAAGGAATATAGTTTTTCTGTTAAAGTCCTGGAAAACGGAAAAACTGTTGCTCAGGCTAAATTGGTTGACAAAGTAAAACTGAATACTTTGAAATATAACGAACCGGTAACTAATATTCTTGTGGAAGAAGGGAAACCAAAACCTGCTGCAACTCCAAAAGAACCTGGATTCCTGGCTGAAACGGCATTGATCGGGGTATTGCTTGTATATCAATTAATTATCCGACGCAGGAGATAAAATAAAATGGAAGGGGAACAAAAGGAACAAAAAAGTGTAGAAAAGATAGAAGATAACAGTTTCAAAAAGCTGGTCAACATTGCAGTTGTTATCATGTTGGTGGGACTTATCTTTATCGCACTTTACACATTTTTTTTCAATATGCAGGAGGCAATTTCCACATTGTTTGATTATCGTTATGTAGCTCTGGTCAGATCGATTTTCAGCCTTGTAGTGATCGGTGTTGGCGTCTATCTTGTGAAAATGTTCCTTTCTCGATAATCGAAACCTTTTTCTATGGTTAACTATATTGTGAGCGTCGCTGACAAAGGTTTGATATATGATGTCGGCAATTAGCACCTGTTGTGCCCAGATAGCTCAGCCTGGGAGAGCGCTGCGCTGAAGACGCAGATGTCCCCGGTTCAAGTCCGGGTCTGGGCACTGTTCTTTTTACTTCGAATTCTCAGGTTCATCAACAAAAAATGTGAGGGATGAAAATAGATTATCTCTCAAGGAGTTTAGTGTTTTAGTATCTCCTCGGCCTGCATTTATCCAGCAAAATGACTTTTCTGGCGGTCTCTATATCATTTGTTTTGAGTCTCATTTTGAACCACCATTTGTTGCCGCCTTCTTCTACGCTGCCCACAGCAACCATCCAGAATTCCCCATCGATTACAGCCAGCCCATAATCATCTCCGAACCATTCGGTTACCTGGTCTAAAGCTTTATCGGTTTCTTCGAGGGGCAGATCATAAAATGATTTTTTATCTTCATATTTATCCAGGAACTTCTCTGTTCCCTCTTTCCATGCCTCATCAAAAAAATCATCAAGAAGGTTCAAATCCCTGATGCATTTTAACCCCATTTCAATTTTCTTTAACTTGTTTTCAGTTTGTTCAGCATTTCTATCCATACTTATTCACCCCGAATTTCATTTAATAATATGTAATGACAAGAGTATTAAATCTATTGAAAACAATTATATACTAATAACCAGAATTATTAATATGCTAATTTAAAGGGGGTAAAATATGCCAAAAGAACCACAGAAAACTTTTGAACAGAATATGGAAGAAATGAGCAAAATGACTCCGGCACAGATGCAGGATAAAATCAAAGAGCTGAATAAAATATGTATTTGTGTAAACTGTCCTACTTATATTGGAACAGGCGAGAATAAACTTACATTTTGTGCAATCGGGAAAAGCACAATAATCAAGAATTATAAAGGTTGTCTATGCCCTACCTGCCCTGTCCAGAAGACATTATCTCTCAGATGGGACCGCTACTGTCTCAGGGGTTCTGGTAAAGAGCAGGCCGGTATGAAATAAAATAGATACAGGCCAAATGGCTGTGTACAGTCTGCAACATCTATATTTATGATGAGGCGACAGCGGACATCCAAAAGGTATCAGGCAGACCATAAAAAAATAAAATGAGGGAATGCTCCTTCCGATTGTTCTTCTGAAACAGCATAGTATTGCAGCTTTTATATCCCTCATAAAAGGCTATGGATGCATAGTTTATCTTATAACTACTCCGATGCTGATGCTTCCTCAGATGCTGCTGCCCTCTTAGATGCCTTTGAGGTTGTGCCTGACATTGGCTCTTCGCCGGATTCCTTTACTTTCTCCATTAGCTCTTTGTTGAAATTCCTCATTCTCTCGTTGTATGCTTCAGTAGTCTCTGATTTTGTGCCTTTTTCATGAGATTTCCCGGCTTGTTTAGTTGACTCCTCCTCTTCAGAGTGTTCTGGTTTTGCCATACTTTTTCACCTCCTTTTAATTTATATTTATATTTTCAATCTCAGTTTCTATTATGCTCCCACTCGATCTCAAGGGTTAAAGGAAACTTTGAATGAATATTATATTTGTTGTATAATTATAGATGCTAATTAGAAAGATTGCTATTATCTTTCATTTTCTGTTACATCCCTACTTCCCTATAATATCATTATGTGTGTGCCAATATTTATATTTATACTATGTCAGGAAGTTAGTAAAGTAGTTACCAGCGCCTGTCTGGCGGGATAGAATGGAGATCATTAAATTTTTACGTTAAGAAAAACGTGTATTTAATTCATCATAGCATCATTGGTGTGGAAATTAATCTCACCAAATCTTATCTGGTGTGAAATTATCCAATTTTATCAGAAAATATGTAATATATTGAAAATCAGCCTGCACAGGAGTTAAAATATGGGCAATATTTGTGATGAAGATAATTAATAATCATATAAAAAGAATTGGCTACACCTTAAAATTTCATAGAGTAACTTTTGATACTCTTTAGAAAATATCTCACTTAATTTCAATGTTTGTGAAGAATAATCATACTTAATCTTATATTAATGTGTCTTCCAAGTAAAATCATATGACTGAAAAAAAGCAGAAATCTATCCTTATTGTAAACGGTGAACCGGATATAGCTGACTTGTTTGCCGAAATGCTTCTCATGGTTGATAATACGTATATTGTTACCACAACATTTACCGCAAAAGGGTGCCTGGCCGGAATTAAAAAAAGTTCTCCCGATGTGGTTTTGATGGATATGGAACTTCCGGACATGGATGGATGGGATTTAATAGAAAAAATAAAAAAGAATCATTCGGATATACCTATTGTGGTAAATACATCAAAAATTCCCGTAATCAGTGATATGTTTAGACTTTCCATGGTCTCGGATTACCTCATAAAGCCTGTAACCCTGGATTGCCTCCATATGGCTGTAAGGGATGCTATTGAAATACCCTCATATCTTGAACAATGCGTTAAAACAATTAAATATCACAAAGAAAAGGAGGATGTATTGTATTTATTATTCTTATTATTGAAACAAAACATTCTTGACCGGAAACGATTCATCTTGATGCGACAGCTTTATCCGGACCATACACTTGAAAATGATCCGGAAAGCAAGAAACTTCTTGATAATTTGAAAAAAAAGATCAATTCAGCACAAACCGAAATAAAACATTTCAAAAATGACAGGTTTTTATTAGCCTGATATTCTTTTAATTATTGCCATCCCTCCTCTGGTGCAGGGAGATTCACTTGCGCATTCTGCCTATTTTATCACACCTTTTTCACAACACCGTTTATATGTATGCATCATGATAATGATTATAAGATGAAAGGTCTGGCGTAATGACGCCACCTAACTCTATAAATCAAAAAATATAAAATTTAAACGGAGGCGTTATGAAAGCTAAAGGAACAAAATTAATAAAAAATGAAGACGCCGATGTCGGTATAGGCACGCTGATCATATTTATCGCCATGGTACTTGTTGCGGCGGTAGCAGCAGCAGTGTTGATCCAGACATCCGGTGTGCTGCAGCAAAAAGCACAATCTACAGGTAAGGAGGCAGTATCTGAAGTGTCTTCTAACTTGAAAGTAGTTACCGTAGTAGGCACAACAGTTGGTGTAACCAATCCTACCCTAATTGATACATTGGAAGTCGGCGTTCAATTATCAGCCGGTGGAAGTGAAATTGATTTCAAGCAAGTAAAAGTGAAATATATCGATGAAAACGAATCGATAACGTTGAATGAAGTCACAACTGCAGCCACTGCTTCGGCATTTAAATATTCGGAAGATAGGTCTATCTCAGGCACTTCCGATGAGGTTCTACAAGCTGGAGATCTTGGACTTATTACCATAAATCTCACTCTTGCGACATCGGGCTTGGAAGCGCGCAAGGGCGCCAGAGTTGAAATACTCCCTGAATCGGGTACGATGGTGCTCAAGGATGTCAAAGCTCCTGCATCTCTTGGATCAACTGCTAGTGGTAAAATACAACTATTTCCCTGAAAATAATGGAGGCATCATGAAAACAAATATATTAAAAAATAATAGCGGAGATGTCGGTATTGGCACTCTTATTATCTTTATTGCAATGGTATTAGTCGCAGCAGTTGCGGCAGCAGTGTTAATCCAGACATCAGGCGTGCTTCAGCAGAAAGCACAGCAGACTGGTAAAGAAGCAACATCTGAAGTATCTTCTAATCTAAAAATAATATCGGTTGATGGCGCGAATGTGAGCGGTGCTATTGGTTTACTTAATATAACCGTAGGACTTTCTGCAGGTGGATCTGATATTGATATTAACAAGACGACAGTGAAATATATCGATAAAGATGGTAATATTAAATTGGCGCATTCAGGAAGTGCTTCGGGGGAAGCCGGTATAGCATTTGGATATACTGAAATAAGATCCATTATAGGCGGCAGCGATAATGTTCTGCAAGCTGGAGATCTTGGAATAATTAAGTTAGACCTAACCAATAATACATTAGCTGTACGGGAAAAGGCCACTATTCAGATTGTCCCTGAGACCGGGACAATGGTAATAAAGGATATTATAGTACCTTCAACTTTTGGTGGAAAGACCCAAATAGAACTATTCCCCTGAAAAAAGGGGAATTTTTTCCTTTTTAAAGGAAGGAGTAAAATATGAAAGCAAACCAAAAATTCCTGACAGACAATGAAAGGGGTGATATCGGAGTTGGCACTTTGATCATATTCATTGCGATGGTGCTTGTCGCCGCAGTAGCTGCCACAGTACTGATATACACAACAGGGGCGCTTCAGCAGAAAGCTACAAAGACAAGCAAAGAGGCCACACAGCAGATATCTTCAAATATCGTTGTGGAGCAGGTTCTTGGAGATAGAGGAGAAACTTCCAATCAATCAATAAAAGATCTATTAATAAGGCTTAAACCTGATGTAGGTACTACTTCAATAGACTTGAGGCAGGTTATCGTAACGGTTATGGATTCTACAAAACGCTACGATTTAAATTATTCCTCTTCGGTTATTAATTTTACAGCAGAAGACGGCACAACTCTGACCAACATTACTCGATATACTGCTATATCAGTCCGGGACGAAGATTCATCATTTACTAATACAACGCCTGTACTTAACAGTGGAGATTTAATAGAAATCCAGGTAAATTCTTCCAGTATGCAGAATATAACCTTGGCCCCGCGAAAAACCTTCTGGCTATCTTTGAATCAGGAACTTGGGCAGGCTGTAAATCTTGAAATAGCAACTCCTAACTCGTTCGGAGTAAACAGGTACGTACGACTATATCCATAACAGTGGAGAGATCCAATGGGCTTTTCAACCTCTGCTGTTATGATTATATTCATTGCGTCTATTCTGCAAATGGCATCAATATTCTATCCCATGGCGGATATGTCATATCGGCAGGTTCAAGAAGCAAAAAAAAATTCAAATGAATTATGGAATGAAAAATTGAATACCAAAATAGTAATCACGAACTGGGACCAGGACAGCAGAAACCTGACTGTATTTAATAATGGCTCAATGACCCTTAATTCCAGTAAGATCAATGTAATATTAAATGGGGAATTCGACTCGTTTTATAGTGTAAATCCCGGCGGCGTCTGGCCGCCTGAGACGTCCATCAATGTAACTATCGGGGCACAGAGCGGCAGAGTGAAGATAATAACCGAAAACGGTGCAGCAGATTATTATAATTTGTCAATCTAGGAGATAAAAATGGGAGCAGGAGCATCAGCAACTCAGATGGTCTTTTTCATAACATCTGTAATAATTGCATTGAGTGTAGTTGGAGCAATGTTCCTGAACATCCAATCGATCTCCTCAGCAGCAATTATGGGGAGTAAGATATTTGCGGAACAATTGAAAACGGATATCACCATTATAAGCGATCCTGAATTGATACCTTATAACAGTAGCAGCGGCATTTATACATTTTATGTAAAAAACACGGGGAAAGAAGAGCTCGGCATACAATACATTACAGTTATTATAGACGGAACTATCGTTGCTGACAGTAACCTTAATAAAACAATTTTAGGTAACGATCCGATGTGGCTTTCAGGAGACGTACTGCAAATAAATGCGACAACCTCGCTTTCCGCAAGCAGTCATAATATCAGGGTAATAACGAATAACGGAATTGAAGATACTTTTTCATTCAGGACACCTTAAATATGGCAGGATATAATTTTGTGCTTGACAGGGACGAATTGAACCAGATGCTGGGGGGCGGTTTTCCGAAAGGTTCCCTGATAATGATAGACGGTCCCAGCGGAAGCGGAAAAAGCGCACTGTGCCAGAGATTTGCTTATGGTCTTCTTGACAATAAAAATACAGTCACCTATATTTCAACTCAATTAACCACAAAAAATTTCATCCGGCAGATGAAATCAATTGATTATCCGATAGGGATCAGGTTGCTAAAAGGCGAACTATTGTATATTCCGGTTTTTCCATTGTTAAAAGAATCAAAGCCCAGGATTGATTTTCTCCAGCGCCTTATGGGTGCGGAAGGACTTTATGAAAAAAACATAATTATTATAGATACTCTTTCGGCGCTTATCCGATATGGGACTGATGCACAGAAAAGCCTTGAGCTTATTTCATTTTTCAAGAAAATAACAGGTTTACAGAAAACGATCATTATTACAATGGACACTACAGAGATGCCTGCTCATGTAGTTTCCGAATTTAAAGATGCAGCTGAGATCATGATAACAATCAAAATGCGGCAGATGGGGACTGAAATGCTGCGAACTATGGTCATAAACAAATATTCGAATCCTGAAATACAGGTTGGGGCAATGATCGGATTCAAGGTAGAAGCAAAAAGCGGTGTCATGATCAACATTTCCGGAGTTTCATAAGGTGAGATCATCATGGATGATAAATTCGAAGAAGCCCTGAAAAGAAACCCGCATCTGGCAGAATATGTGGATAAATGCAAAAAAGAAAGCGGGGTAACGCCGGACTTCATGCCTAAATTATCCCGTGATATTGTAGACATTCCTGTACCTTCCATAATTTATCCTGTGGGCGACCCGATATTTATCCATCTAAAAGGTGACAAGGTCACAAAGCAGATTTTTTATATTGCGATTGAGCCAGCCCTATCCCCGGATGAGTCGAAAAAGTATAAGGCTATAATGGATACTATTCTTGAAAAAGCTGCAGATGAGATAGTTCCTGAAAATGAGGAACAATTGAGAAAGTTAATGATGAAACTTTTTAATGAATCGGTTCATATTGCGGGGAAATTGGCACCAATAGGAATATTTGATAAATTCCTTGGAGCAAAATCCGTATCTTTAACCCAGGATGAATATGATAAGATCTCTTATTTCCTTGACCGGGATGTGATCGGCCAGGGACCGATAGAACCTGTAATAAGGGATCCTTACCTTGAAGATATTCATAGTATTGGAGTAAGCGGCATATATATAGTCCATAAAATAATGAACATGCTTACAACCAATTTGACCTTTGGCACTCAGGAAAACCTGAGTCATTGGCTGCATACTGTGGGTGAACGTATCGGCAGGCCTGTAAGCGATGCGCGCCCCCTGATCGATGGTTCTCTTTCTGATGGTACAAGAATTGCTGCTATTTATAGTACTGACATCAGCCGGAAAGGTTCCAGTTTCACCATGAGAAAATTCATGGAAGTGCCGGCGAGTATTCCGCAGCTTATCAAGTGGGGAAGTGTAGACGCTAACCTGTGCGCATATCTCTGGCTTTTGCTTGAGAACCAGATGAGCATTTTTTTTAGCGGTGAAACAGCAAGTGGCAAAACAACAATGCTTAACGCTGCATTGCCTTTCATCAGCAGCAAATCAAAGATGTATACCGTAGAAGATACAGCTGAAGTACTTCCACCACAGCCAGCATGGCAGCAATTGATCACACGGCTTGACGGTCCGATTGAATCCCAGGTAGATACATTTACTCTCCTGAAAGTAGCCCTGCGGTCAAGACCAAACTATATCATCGTGGGTGAAATCAGGGGTGCAGAGGGCGCAGTCGCATTCCAGGCAATGCAGACAGGACATGCTGTTCTTGCTACATTCCATGCTTCATCAGTCAGAAAACTTCTCCAGAGGCTTACTGGTGAACCTATAAATATCCCGCCAACATTTGCTGATAACCTAAATTGTGCTTTGATCCTCCAGGCAATATACAGAAAAGGTAAATATTTGCGAAGATGCACATCGGTTGATGAGATCGAAGGGTATCTGGAAGAAGCAGGAGGTGTAATAACCCGTGGGGTTTTTGAGTGGGATTTTACAAACGACAGACATCGTTTCAGGGGTATGAATAATAGTTTCCTCCTTGACAAGATAGCTACCAAACAGGGTTATGACGATAAGCGCCTGATATATGATGACCTTGCTTTACGTGCCAAAATACTTACCAGGATGGTAGAAGAAAATATCATGGATTATTATAAAGTAAGGGATATAATCTGGGCATACCAGGCAAGAGGTCTTGAAGGTATTCCTTTTGAGGTATGAAATATGAACACAAAAGTCATATTCCATTGCCTTGGGATCTCGCAAAAAAACTATTTTATGAATTTTGTGATCCCGATAACTATTTTAGCGATTTTATTTCCAATCATAATCCTGCTACTTGTCCCTTCAGTCATGGAAGGAGTTCTTTTCCTGGGTGTAATGCTTGTCCCCATTGCACTATTTGCAATCGTGATAATATATCCCATATCAAG
>JBAQLI010000221.1:0-7044 GCA_049301735.1 Candidatus Methanoperedens sp. | reverse complement strand
GGAAATATATCTATGAAACATTAAAATTGATACCGGAAAAACCAGATCCAATTTTAATTCAGCAAATGTTTGCAGAAATAACGAAAATAGGTAGTATTAATGCTCCTTAATGGCGAAGGTATTGTAATAAAAGAGCTACTTTATTAAAGGGGGTAATTGCCGATAGTAAATAGCAATTTATTAGAATACTTCCAAAAATAATCAATCCTTTATTATTAGTTTTCCCTTTTTTTAAATCACTCCCATCTCCATCAACATCTCCTGCAAATACTTATCCGTAACATAATCCAGCCCCTTCCCTGGAAAAGCCTGCTGCTCAGTTTTCTTCCCCGGCTTCAACTGTGGGCAAATTTTTTGTCTCATCAAAATAGAATACATTGACACCATAGGCGTTTTATCCAAAAGCAAAATATGAAGCGGCACTAACCTGAGCAATTCAAATGTCTATGCAGATTCAGCACTGACTTTCTGCGAACGTCCGGCTTTAAAGCCAGTTAATCCCTCAACTACAGCCCTCAAAAGCTCTTTTCCAGTTGGCTTTGGTATTTCTAATCCATCTTTCTTGGCAGTTTCCAGCCATAAATCGATCGCAACCTTGATTTCCTTCAATGCCTCCTCCTCAGTCTCTCCAAAAGCGGAGCATTCGGGCAGTTCCGGAACAATGGCAATATAGCCTTCATCTTCCTCGCTATAGAAAATTTCTATTGCATACTTATACATGATTTTCCTCGTTTAGGAGATTATATTTATCAATGATTTTTAAAAGCTGCCTGACTTGATAAGGTTTTGCCCATCCATCATCATTTTGAAAATTCAACATCTCTTTTACGCCTTCTCGCCTGTATATTACATGGCTTCCTTTCCCTCCCCTGAATCTGAAACCAAATAACTCTGCTGCGTTGCATAACCTGTTAAAACGTATATTTTTAAGATTGCTTTTTAATTCTTCGTAAACAGTATCTTTATCTATCAAATCACTCCCATCTCCGTCAGCCTCTCCGGCAAATACTTATCAGTCACATAATCCAGACCCTTTCCCGCAAAAGCCTGCTGTTCAGCCTTTTTCCCGATCTTCAGCATCAGGTTTATCTGTTCCTTCCAGTATGGCGTATCAAATCTCGGATCAGTAAGCTCGCTCTCAAGCGCCTTGATGTCCTGGTCATTGAGCTTGTCAGTTGAAAGCTGGTATTCCACGATATCCGATGCCTGCACACCGATAAATTTCGCCGCCGGCGTTGCCATGAACTCAGATAGATGCGCGCTCTTGATAGCTCCGTAGGCTACACTTGCGTATATGCGAAAGCTCCAGGGATCACCGTCAGTGAATACAACGACAGGCAGCTTGAGTTCCTCGTTCATGCGCTTTATGATGCGCCGGGTGCTTCGTGCGGGCTGGCCCTTCAAGTGCACAAGGATAGCATCGAATTTCTCATCAAACCCGTTCTCGATAAGCCTGTCCTGCATACCACCGGTCTCGATTGCGATAATGAACTTCGCATCATGCTCCACGAACTTTATAGTTTCCACATTGTAAGGTATCTGGTATCCTGCCTCACCAACCTCGTCCTGGCAGTGCATGGTGCGGTCGCCGCGTTTTGTCAATTCCTTGATCTTGATAGGGCCGTACAATGTCGCGCCATTCTCCTCAGGGCGCACATGGAAATCCTCGCGCTGCAAGCCGGTTATTATCTCCAGGTCTTCGATCAGGCGGTCGCTTTCAGACTGTTCATTAAATTTTGCGATATCCCAGTTCTCGCTGATATAATACAATTCTCTCAGGGTTGAGCTTTTGTTCTGGTCAAGATGCCCTTTCATCAAAAGTTCCACAACATGCGATGTCTTAAGAAGCTGCGTTGCGCCCTTTACGGTTTTTGCACTGCGCATGCTCTCGCTGTCGCCATAGACCCACACATCGCTATCCACATTCAATTCGATGTTCTTCTTGGTGCGTGAGGGCAGCGTGATATGAGGAATGGTCTCGCTCTCGAATTGCTCATAGAAATCTTGGATGAGTTTCTTTAAAGTAGTCTTTGAGAGAGAATCTCGTATTTCCTTATTGGTTTTCTCGGTTTCATTCATAAATTGACCGCCTTTGCGCCTGTAACAAGTTCGCTCTCAATGCCCTCAACTACAAGCTGTGGCAGTTTTGCCGCATCTTCAAGAGCTATATCCAGCTTGTAGATGATGGCTTTTTGCTCACCCGGTTTAAGCGAGACTTTCCACACATAATCGATCTGGTTCCCCATAGGGATTTTTTTGGGCTCAGGACTTGGCGAACCGATAGAATATGGAAGCGTCTCATGAAGATTAAAATGATGCACCGAATCCCCGTGATTCTTAAAATGTATCTCTACTTCGCATCCGTTCCCGTTTGGCTTCACCACGCGCTGGCAAAATACATTTCTCATTATTTTTGCAATGATCGGGGTAATATCAGGTGTGGGACGCTCCAGTATCTCACCCACTTTCTTTGCTATGCGCGGCAGGATCGAATAGATTATTTCTTCTTTTTCACGCCTTTTTTCAAGATTATCCTGCCTTGACAGATAATTCTTGAGCCTTCGCGCCACATCTTTGAGGGCAAGTTCCACCTCACTTATGATTTCCGGTACATCTGCTATCGCTTCTTTTGATTCAGAGGTAAAAGGGATATGCGTTGATGCCACATGCACAAGAATTATTGCAGGACCGATAGGCAATGAGCCACCTGGCTGGTTTAGCGAATAACTCCTCCAGTTAAGATTCTCAATTGCATGCGTTATGGCGCATGCTCCCTGCTGGTATAGAAGAGGTACGCGATTTGCGAACCTGAGTATCTCTACTTTTTCCTCCTTTGGGAGATTGCCTCCGTAAGCAATACCAGCTTCCACCTGGAACGGATGACCATTATGCACAGATGCAGAACGTGTTGTGGTTTCAATGAAATCCACTATATGTTCTTTCCCCACACCTTTCCTGATAAGTTCCTCAGTTATGGGAGATAAGCAGTCAGTGGATGGTGCCAGGATCTTGACGATCTTGAATGCCCCGTGAAGCCTTTTTGCTTCATCAAGTGCGATCGCTTTTGGGTCGGTTTCAGGGCCAAGGCTTGCTTTCATGCAGATCTCATCAGCGGTCTTTGGTCCCATTCTTGAAAATGAACTTCGCAAAAATGAATCAAGCCTATCCGTTTCGCAATACCGGAGCATCTTCATTAACGTACCAAGTTCAATACCGTGAGGATGCGGTAGTATCTCCTTAGCCTGCAAAGGCAGTTTGTCGGTCGCCCTTTCAAATATTATCTGGTTATTATCAGGTTCGATAAGAGTAATGCGGGCATGGGGATTTACGATCGCCGTATCCTTCAGGTATTCATAAACAGATTGTCTTCGTCCCTTGACATACGAAGCTTCCATCTCAAGTTCAAGACGAGTTCCCCGCATCCTGTCCCAGTCCACGATCTTATCAACAAGTATCTCAGGTTCGTTGGTATGGGTGTTTATAAGCAGTTCAAAATAATGAGCCGGAGCATCGCGGTCTATTTTGGAAACAATTTTGACAGGCCTGCCTGAAGTTAACTGGGAATAAAGGACGGTCGCTGAGATGCCGATGCCCTGCTGGCCGCGGCTTTGTTTGACAGCATGAAAACGCGACCCATAAAGCAATTTTGCAAAAACCCTGGGGATCTGTTCTTTCACGATCCCGGGTCCGTTATCTTCAACTATCAGGGTTAAATTCGTCCTTGATGTATTTTCAAGTTTAATAAAAATATCAGGTAATATGCCTGACTCTTCACAGGCGTCAAGAGAATTATCTACAGCTTCTTTTACGGATGTTAACAGGGATCTTGTGCCTGAGTCAAAACCCAGTATCTGCCTATTCTTTTCAAAAAATTCGGCGATACTAATGGCCTTTTGCTTTTTTGCCAGTTCCTCTGCAATGACCATTAAGCATCCCTTTAGAGTTCAGCACCCACTATTGTTTGAGTGGCCGTGATATTTTCACTTTCTCTTATCGTATCAACAAGTTTGTTTAATGCGCTCAAACCCTCAACGTTGCTTATTACAACAAAATCATATTCCCCGAACACATGATATACATCTTTGATTCCTTTTACTTTTACAAGCTCATTATAAGCTGCTTTTTCCTGCCCCGGTACTACATTCACAAGTGTTACTCCAATTACCAACTCTTATCACTGGTCCTTTGATTTTTAATTCTAATTATCAACAATGATAACCTTAAGTACTAAAAAGGTTTGTATATAATAGGAGTTCTGGTTTTCAGGTTAAGTTAAGTCAATATACCATCAATCAAGGAAAACCTCATATATAATAAATAACATTTTCATTATTAAAGAATCTAGGGTGTGTGTGTCTATGAGATTAACAAAATCGGTGTGCCCTGAATGTCTTGCAGTTATCGACGCCTCGATAGTTGAAGAGAATGGAAAAATAATTCTTGAAAAAACATGCACAAAGCACGGTCATTTCAAGGATATCTACTGGTCTGACCCGAAGCAGTTCAGACGTTTTGAACGTTACTGGCATGATGGCAGCGGTGTAATGAATCCATGCGGACCTGATGGGAATTGCCCCCAGTCATGCGGGATATGCACGTCTCATAAAACAACTACAATTCTTGCCAATATTGATGTCACGAACCGCTGCAACCAGACATGCCCGGTATGTTTTGCCAATGCTTCAGCATCAGGTTATCTTTATGAACCAACACTATCCCAGATCAGGGCAATGATGCAGATGCTTCGAAATGAAAAGCCAGTACCCTGCCCTGCTGTCCAGTTCGCCGGGGGTGAGCCCACGATGCGCGAGGATATCGTAGAGATCGTGAAGATGGCCCGTGAATTTAATTTCACACAGGTCCAGATGGCAACCAACGGGATCAAACTTTCAAGGAGCCTGGAATTATGCAGGCAATTAAATGATGCAGGTCTTCATACCGTTTACCTGCAATTTGACGGGGTGACTGAAGAACCCTATATCAAGAACCGGGGCTTCAATGCGCTCCCGATCAAACTCAAAGCGATCGAGAATTGCAGGACGGGGGGACTTAACAGCGTTTCTCTTGTTCCCACACTTGCAAAAGGCGTAAACGATATGCAGGTAGGCGATATTATCCGCTTTGCCGTAAAGAATATGGATACTGTAAAAGGGATTAATTTCCAGCCAATTTCATTCGCAGGAAGGATAAATAAAGAAGAGAGGATGGAGAAAAGAATTACTATTTCAGACTTATTTAGATTGATTGATGAACAGACAGAAGGGGCGATTACCGCGGATGATTTCTACCCTGTACCTTTTGTTGTACCCATTTCTCATTTTGTTACTGCCGAGGAAGGTATCCCCAATATTGAATTCACTGTACATCCGCATTGCGGAACTGGCACATATCTTTATATTGAAAACGGAAAAATAATTCCCATAACCCGCTTTATCGATGTGGAAGGGCTTCTTGAATACATTGATGATCTGGCCTTGAATGGAGACAAATGGATTGGCAAGTCCCTTGGAAAAATAAAAAGGATAGGAAGTCTTATATCAGCATTACCCAGGTACATTGATGCCTCAAAGGCGCCAAAATCGATCGATGTGAAAAAATTATTTATCGATGTTCTAAAGGAAGGAACAGGGGAAGCTACCAAGGAATTCCACAGGCATACTCTCTTTATCGGCTCCATGCATTTCATGGATCTGTATAATATGGACCTTGAGAGGATCAAGAGATGCGGAGTTCATTATGCAACACCCGATGGAAGGATCATTCCTTTCTGTACTTATAATACGATCCACAGGGCGCAGGTGGAGAAAAAATTCTCAACACCATTATTAAAGGTAAGAGCATAATGAGTCATGAGATTTGAAAATGCCCATTTCTGATTCCACTTCTGATCCCATTTATCTTCCCAGGTACCTGAAAGTAATGAGGGATAAACTCCCATCCCAATTCCTTATTTCCCAATCCATACATGTTGATTTCAGTCGGGATTCGGGTATTCATGACCTCTGGAAATTACATGAGAAGGCCATGAAATCATTCAGGGAAAAATTTGATAATATAAACTCTGTTGAAGAACTTCTTCCGCGCGCAGCGCCTTCTCTTCTTGACCTGAAAGTTGCTATTGCCGATAAAATTCTCCAGGATTGCCATTTCTGTGAACGCAGATGCGGAATAAATCGGAAAAAGAAGGAAACAGGATATTGCCGGATGGATGCTGTCTCTCGATATTCTGCCGAGTTCCTGCATCATGGTGAAGAACCGGAACTTGTGCCCTCACATACGATATTTTTCACGGGCTGCAATTTTTCCTGCGTCTATTGCCAGAACTGGCAGATATCAACTGCGCCAAAAAGAGGTATTCCAATATTGCCAGAGGAATTTGCACGTAAGATAACATTGCAGCGAGCATACGGTTCAAGAAATGTGAATTTCGTAACGCCCACGCCGCATACTCACACCATCCTGAAAATCCTGAATGCGCTAAAGGTCAATGTCCCTGTTGTGTGGAATTCCAACATGTATTATTCTAGCGAGGTCGCAAAGCTCCTTGAGGGTGTGGTGGATGTGTATCTTGGGGATTTTCGATATGGGAATGATGAATGCGCCCGGAAATATTCAAATGCTGCGGATTACTGGTCTATTGTCACACGAAATTTCAAGACCGCATACATCATGGGTGAAATACTGCTGCGCCAGCTTGTTATTCCAAACCATATCGAGTGCTGTACAAAACCTGTCATTGAATGGACAAAAGAGAATATCCCGAACGTGAGGTTTAACCTGATGTTCCAGTATTCTATGCATTACAGGACAAATGAATTTCCCCATATCAACAGGGCGCTGACAGGCGAGGAATGCCAGAAAGCGATTGATATTTTGAAAAAGTCCGGGCTTGCGGATGTAATGATTTAGATTTAAGTTTACAGGCTGTCCCAAAACTCAAAGCAATTGCCCAAAGCAAGTATAATTTATCCCAATTGTGATAAAGAACAATCAATAAATTCAATAAAACTTCCTAATACGGACAATTAATATTGCATTTGTACA
>JBAQLI010000220.1:0-7742 GCA_049301735.1 Candidatus Methanoperedens sp. | reverse complement strand
AACCAGAAGAGACAAAAAATAGCTATGAACGCGCACTTAAAATGTATGAGGCACTGCTTGCGGGCGACTCAGGGAATGTCGAGTATCAGTTACAGGTCGCAGGAGCGCTCAACAATCTCGGAGTCCTTCTCAGTAAAATGGGCAAACCAGAAGAGACAAAAAATAGCTTTGAACGCGCACTTAAAATGCGTGAGGGGCTGCTTGCGGGCGACCCGGGGAATGTCGAGTATCAGTCAGATGTCGCAACGACGCTCAACAATCTCGGAAACTTGCTCAGTGACATGGGAAAACCAGAAGAGACAAAAAATAGCTATGAACGCGCACTTAAAATGTATGAGGCACTGCTCGCGGGCGACCCAGGGAATGTCGTGTATCAGTCAAATGTCGCAGGATCGCTCAACAATCTCGGAACCTTACTCAGTGACATGGGCAAACCAGAAGAGGCAAAAAATAGCTTTGAACGCGCAGTTAAAATACGTGAGGGGCTGCTTGCGGGCGACCCAGGGAATGTCGAGTATCAGTCAAATGTCGCAGGATCGCTCAACAATCTTGGAACCTTACTCAGTGACATGGGCAAACCAGAAGAGGCAAAAAATAGCTATGAACGCGCACTTAAAATGCGTGAGGGGCTGCTTGCGGGCGACCCAGGGAATGTCGTGTATCAGTCAGATGTCGCAGGATCGCTCAACAATCTTGGACTCTTATTGGAACAAACAGGATATTTCCTTGCTGCAAAAAAATGTTATGAAGATTCACTGGTGGTATTAAAAGAGTCTATGCATTACATGACAATAAAAGTAAAGTCAAGAGCGATTATCAATTTGATCCAGCTTATTTCAAAAGAAGCGGATAGGGAAACTAATAACATAAAAAAATCAAGCAATTTTAAAGAAATATATGAAAAATATCTTCTTTTCCAATCATTTTTTGATAAATATAAACTGGATTATGAGAAACAGATGATAAAAGAAGCGGGACTTACTGCTCATATCCATTATCTTATGCTTTCTGCGAGAAATGAAGACGATCCTGACCAGCGCATTAGGGAATATGAGATTTGTATTCAGGAAGTAAAGAAGATTTTTCAGGATGAGAAAGATGAAAAATTAAAAGAATTATGGTCATCGATGATCTATTATCTCGAAGGCAGGATTCTTATCAATAAATCAATAAAATCCGAGGTACCGGATAAAGAACTCATTCGATTGGCCGTTGAGAAATTTGAGCAAGCAAAAGAAAGATACAAAAATGCACAGGTTTGCTATTACATTTATTCCATTATACTGGAAATTGAAGGCGCAAAAGTGCTTGATGATAATAATATTCCAAATTTGAAAGAAAAACTCAAGACCGCTATCGGAAGTCTTCCGGCAAAAGTGAATCCTAATGTTGTATCTGCGTTTAAAGAGATAGATTCGATCCTTGACCTCAAAAAACCAAAATACGACCCTGAAAGCTTCAGGAAGATCAACAGGTGCATAACAAAGATCGATGGTGCTCTCGGAGATATTTTTGATCATATAATAGAAAAACTGGAAACTTATTCGAAAGAACCATTCAAGCCGAACGTATCCTACAGTAACTGGGAATTAAATTTTAGATTCGATGAACCTGAAAAGATACAGGGTAAACTTACGATAAAAATAGGAGATAACATATTGTTCGATGAACCACTCGGAAAACGCCATGAGATCCCAACAATAGAAAATTATGTTCCTGTTACAAAGGAAGCTACGGTCGTTTTTGAGACACAGAATGGCAAAAGAGTAACAAGGCAAATAAATTTCTGCGATAAAATCAAGTCCAGTGAAGGTCGTCTCAATGTTCATACTATCCTTCATGACTGCAAGCGCAAGATTTCAAGTCCCAATTTCAAAATCGCAATAGTCCAGTTGAAATATCATCTGTTCCAGGAAAATCATGCTCTTATGATAAAGGATGATGAAAAATATAGGAACAAAGTTACCCTGATAATGGATGAAATATTAAAGAACAAAACCGATCTTATCATATTTCCTGAGTTTTCAATACCATTCGAATACCTATCAACCTTGAAGAAATATTCAGATGATTATGGACCAACTATTATTGCAGGTTCTCATTATGTTACGGAAGATAATCTAATGCAGCATAATGAATTATTCGCAGACAAATTCGACGACAAAGACCTTCGGAAAAATATCTCACCCGTCATTATTTCTGGCTCTTTGATATTACACACTGAAAAAGTTCTCGGTGCCAAGATCGAACGCGCCTGTTTTTCGGAAGAAGGTATGGAACATGGCACATTGAACCGGATTTTCAAATTACGTGATGATGTGACATGTGGTATAATGATCTGTTATGATTTTATGAACAACCCTCTGAGATCACGTATATCAGAAGTATGCAATTTGATTGTGGTGCCGCAAACAAATCCGGGGACAAAACGATTCTATGATATCGGAAAAGGAGAGATCATTAATCCGTCGGGCGCAGGAATGAAGGCATATGTTATGGCAAGCGGTCTTTTCACTTTTCCAAAAATAGATGGAATAATGGGTGGGGATTCTGGGGTGATTCCCACACTTGATTCTGATACGAATAATGAACAGCCAGATTCGATCATCATACCAGGAAAAGATATTGAGGATCAGTTTGTTAAAGAACAATTCATTCAACTTGCAAGCCTGAACATGAATTTTAATACAGCGAGAGATACTCAAGTATCTCCAGTCCCTATAACATATAAATTGATCCATATTTTTGAAAAAAATGAAATAGTTGGATCTAAAAAAGAAAAACCAGAATCATTCTTAGAGCTGATTGAATATATAAAATCATGTAAGAATAAAGAGATCTTGAATGAACTCCTTATAAAAAACAAGTCGCTCATCCAGACCTTCTCACCTTTGTGGCACAGAGAAATTTGGGGCACCAAAGAAAAACCTAAGAACCTGATTAACCTTAACCTTGATAAGATGAAAGATAAGTGTCAATCTATAATCATTGGATAAAATCGTAGGATATTGAAACATCCATTTAAAAAAAGAGAAGTGATTACTGCTCTGAAAGAAGCGACCCTACAACCTTATCTATATTTGTTATTGAATAATCTTCCTGAAATTTCCCATTGATAAAAACACTGGGAGTACCTGCAATATTATAATCATTCGCCAGCCTGAGATTGTAATTAGCTGCATTTTTCATAGCGCCACTTTCAAGTTTCTGGTTAAAATCCGCTCCAAACCCGATACTTGCCGCAACAGTTTCAATTGCAATGGTACTTTCCAGTATATCCATCCCCTTATCGAATTTGGCATCAAATAATGCGTTAAGCATTTCATCTCCTTTTCCCATTTGTTCCGCAATAAGATAAGCTTCAACACTCTTTGTTGATTGGCCGCGAAAATTAATGGGAATGTATATTATTTCCACTTTATCTCCATATTTTTTTTTGAGCTGGGGCATATCTTTACGAAGGTCATTACAATGCGTGCAACCGAAATTCAAAAATTCTATGATCTTTACTTTACCCGGCTCAATAGTAGTGTTCAATTTTTTAAAATTGTCGGCTGGAAGGTTGTCCGAATTATTTCCCCCTGAATTCAGGAAATAAATTGCCAGTACCGAAATCACAAGTAATGCAAGTATGATATGAATTGTTTGAATACCTGATTTTTTTTCAGGTAGCTTTTGTTTCTTTTTTGCCATTAAATTAGATGAATATGTTTATTATTCATAAATATTGTGTTTTGAAGTGGTTTTGAAAAATGACAAGGGGTATCAAACACAAATAAATTAAATATTCATAGAAAATGCGCTGGTCGGGAATCGAACCCGAGTTTAAGCGTTGGCAACGCCTAGTGATAGCCGCTACACTACCAGCGCAATCCGAAAGTTTTGCGGGTATCCTCTTAATATTTCAATCCATATTAATAGTTTTTCTAATCTCACTAATTACCCTGGATTTCCCGGTTAGTTTTAGTAACCTTTAATAGAACCTCTGACGATTGAAAAAGCCTATATGAGATTAGTGATGAAATTCGGAGGCACATCTGTCGGCGACGGCATCCGCATAAGACATGTCGCAGAATTGGCAAAAAAATACCGCGATGAAGGAAATGAGATCGCTCTTGTGACATCAGCCCTCAGCGGAGTCACGGATGCCCTCCTGAAAAACGCAAAAGATGCCTCAGAGACCGGGAAAACATCAGGTGTAAAAGAATTCATCGCTGACCTCACAAAACAGCACCATAAGGCTGTAAAGGATGCCATCGGCAATTCAGGGATCGAAGAAAAAGTAACGCATCACCTTGACCAGCGCATTGAGGAACTTGAAAAGGCTCTTATTGGAATCTGCTATCTTGGTGAGCTGACCGCAAGGTCTATCGATTACATATCCTCGTATGGCGAGAGGCTGGCTGCGCCGATCATTGCGGGATCATTTAATTCCCTCGGTGTAAATTCATGTTCATTCACCGGAGGCGAGGCAGGAATAATAACAACAGATGAATACGGGAATGCCAAACCCCTTGAGGGATCATATTCATTAGTAAAAGAACGGATAGAACCACTCCTTAATGAATGTATTCCGGTGATATGTGGTTTTATTGCCCAGAACGAAGCAGGTATCATCACAACTCTGGGGCGCGGAGGTTCTGATTTCACAGCATCGATTGTGGGAGCAGCGATAAAAGCCAATGAAATATGGCTCTGGAAAGAAGTGGACGGGATAATGACAACTGACCCCAATATCGTTCCCGAAGCAAGACCTATCCCCGTTATTTCCTATATTGAAGCAATGGAGTTATCGTATTTCGGGGCAAAAGTGCTGCATCCAAGAGCGATCGAACCTGCGATCAGGCACGGGATACCTGTGCGCGTAAAGAATACATTCCATCCTGAGGTTCCGGGAACTATCGTAGTCAAAGACCAGAAATTGAGCGCAGATATAGTAAAAGCCGTAACGGTAATTAAAAATGTAGCTCTCATCAATATTTCAGGCGCCGGAATGGTAGGAACGATCGGTGTAGCAGCACGCGTTTTCACTACACTTGCAAATGCAGGCGTAAATATTGTAATGATAAGCCAGGGCTCTTCGGAAGCCAACATCTCACTGGTGGTGGACGCCTCGCATCTTGATAAGGCTGTAAAGGCGATAAAAGCTGAATTCAAGAACGGGATCATTAAAGAGATCACCCCTGACAGGAACATTTCTGTTGTAGCCGTTGTAGGTGCAGGCATGGCAAATACTCCCGGCGTAGCAGGGAGAGTTTTCGGGGCGCTTGGAAAAGCAAAAGTAAATGTGATCATGATAAGCCAGGGTTCGTCACAACACAATATCTCGTTTGCAGTGAGTGGAGACGGAGCAAAAAAGGCTGTGTCTGTGCTCCATAAAGAATTTGGCCTTGATCAGGCGAAATAACATTTATGATTGATTTTAATAGCCTTCCATTATTATCCAAGATCATTCTTGTTATCGGTTTCACTCTGGGCATCATATCATTGATAATATTCCTGCGCTATCCGATAATGCTTATATTGATGAAATACAACCCGAAGTATCGGGAATTCATAAAGAAAACTTTCGTAACAAAAAAACCAAAATGAATCCTTCATTGATCAAAGAAGCAGCGATCGTATTCCTGTTTGCATTTTTCATTATCCTGGGCTCTTTTTTCAGGTTATGTATTTTACAAGAAAAAATATATAATCCAAAAAAGTCAGAGATAATGATCCAAAACATGAGTAACCCATGAGAAAAATAATTTTTGTGACTGGCAATTCCCATAAAGTAAGTGAAGCAACCCGGATCATGGCGCCTCTGGGTATAGAAATAGAACAAAACAATTGCGGATATCCTGAATTACAGGAAGATACCCTGGAAGCTATCGCAGTTTTCGGTGCAAGATGGGCAGCGAATAAATTGAATTGCGAGGTCATGGTGGATGATTCCGGAATATTTATCGATGCTCTCTCAGGATTCCCTGGGCCTTATTCTGCATACGTTGCCAGGACTCTTGGAAATGAGAGAATATTGAAACTTCTTGATGGGGAAACTAACCGGCGCGCTTGCCTGAAATGCGTGATAGGATACTGCCGCCCGGGTTATGAACCAATGGTTTTTGGAGGAGAAGTAGCCGGGGTAATCGCAAAAGATATCAGGGGAAACCTGGGTTTCGGGTACGATCCCATATTCGAAGTCAGTGGAGTGACATTTGGTGAAATGGCTGATGAGGAAAAGAACAGGATATCCCACAGGTACAGGGCACTGGTTGTGTTTGCAAAATGGTTGAAAGAAAAAAATACTAACAGAGTTTCGTAATTATAATCTCAAAGGATTTGGGGTCAACCAGCATTATCAAACGGCCAATCCTGTTATTCCCGAATTCAATATTTGTCGCAAGGGCAAACTCCACTTTCCCCGTAATATCTTTCATTGCAGATTCTGCTATATGTGAAGATTGGCCTGTCTTGAATGAGGGAGCTTTTAATGATAATGGCACTCCAATATATTCGGAAATTGCGCTGACATACTGCCCTCCGTAAATATTGGCAGTTTCTTTCAATGTGGAAATAATATCATCATTGAATTCCTTTATTCCATTATCAGCAGTGTTGCAGAGGAGCTCGTTAGCTACCTCAAGGGCATCCTGTCTTGAGATATACATTTGCATCTCACCTTTCACTTCTCCTTCAGGTCCGTGGCCGTGAAGTTCGACACAGATCATCACAATACTATCGCCAAGACCTGTTATTTCATCATTCATTTCTTCAATTGGAATCGTACGAAGTAGAGAATGTTTCGACTCTGCTTCTTCTCCTGCTAACTGGGTGACAGTTGAAGCCGCATTCGTCATTCCTGACATACCTATATTACTTAAGAGCTGGACTGCGGAATTCACATTTCCGTCTGGTGTTGATGCGCTTGGAGGTTTTGCCGTTACAGGTTTCACAGGTGGCTTTACTTCTGGTTCAGGTATTTTTGGTTTTGGAGGTGCAGCCAGAGGTTCCTTGATAGGCTTAACTTCATTTTTTGTCTCTTTGGGTTTTGGTTCGGGTTTTGGCTGCTCAGGTATTTTTGGTTTTTGGGGTGCAGCCTGGAGAGGTTCCTTAATAGGCTTAACTTCAGTTTTTATCTCTATGGGTTTTGGTTCGGGTTTTGGCTGCTCAGGTATTTTTGGTTTTGGAGGTGCAGCCTGGAGAGGTTCCTTAATAGGCTTAACCTCAGGTTGTATCTCTTTGTGAATTGGTTCAGGTCTGATTTCCTTAGCTTCTAGTTCAGGTCCTGATAATTCAGGAATTTCCTGGGTTTCTTCTTCATACCCGTATTCTTGTTCTTCAGGTATTTCCCTTTCTCTTACTGGTCTTTTACTCCTGCGAGAAATAATCTTTCTGGTTATAACCCTCTCTTCCGGGACTTCAATGTCAGTTTCATCAATTTCAGAAGGGTATTTCTCGGATTGATCTAATTCTGTTTCTTCAGGTAGATCATATTCAACCGGCCTTGACTTTCTTGAATGTTTTATTTTCGCTTTTTTCTTGGTACCTTCGGTTCTCTTAATATATTTTGGCCCCGAATCAATCCTTTCTATTTCACGTTCAGTCTTGTTATTGTTATTGTTATCCCCATTTGCCCCTACACTTGCCATTTGCAGCCATACGGAACTTGACTTTCGTTCACCATTTTTGTTATCTTTATACTTGAATATAATATCGACTGATACAAGACCTTTGGAATCGTCTTTTAACCCCAATAC
>JBAQLI010000219.1:0-8417 GCA_049301735.1 Candidatus Methanoperedens sp. | reverse complement strand
TGTAAACAACACCAGGGAATTTTTCTTTGTTATACTCTGCTCCTTCAAAAACACTGACGACTTGAATCAGGTCAATTTTTGATCCAATAGCCGTAGATGCAACAACATTTTCTATTTTTATAGACTTCTTTTGTTCCGTAGTATTTACCATATTTTCACCTTTATAAAGGGTATTTAAAGCTTTATAGGTTGGGATGAATCTTCCAGCTTCCTAACAATTCTCTCAACGTATCTGGAATCGTGAAAACCACATGCCTGTGAAGGACTTTTAAAAGTTTATGATTTATTCCCTTTGCCATAAAAAAATAGAATGATGAAAAAATTGTATTATTGTGATAGATCCTACCGAGATCCTCCGGGGAGTTAAACCCTTGAATCACTGCTGAAAAACAGATCTTGAGTATATTCCCGCGCGCCCATTTTCAGTAAAAACAAGACGAATCATTGCGATAGGGAACCGATACCGGCGACTGTCCGAGCACCAGGCGCAGGACTGTCGCCAGGACAGCAGCGACAATGACCGCAAGGCGAGAGCTGTGCCTGAGCGAACGTAGCAAGGCGGAGTGAGCCAAGGATGCGGTGATTGGAGCGTACATAGAACTGATTCAACCACGAATCACCGCTGATAATGCTATTTTCAAGAGAAACTCCCTGGTTCCAAAAGAGAGGCAGGTATTATCCTGACCTTCAAAAAAGATTTAATCCCGGTCGAAAAGGTGAGCCGGGCAATCACAGTTATCACATTTATTCAAGTCATTCAACAGCAGAGCAGGCATCAGCTCTTTGCATTCTGGACATTCTATTCTTCTTTCTTTACTTTCCATAAAAACCTCCAGCAGGGAGGCAGGGACGCCGCCTCAACCCGCACACGTTCTTGTGGAAACGGGCTGGGGCTTTGATGGTTTGTCCGCCGCAGCGGATGTCTGCAGACACCCCGAAGGGGCAAGCCTTCAAGACCCAGACGGAGGGTAATCGTGTGCAGGGGGAGGCGTGTTACAGGTAGTCACATAATCAGAACCACGGGAATACAATGAGTCTATCTTTGCCAGAGGTCCTGGAACTTTAGCGAAAAGTTTTTCTTGGTAGATCCTTTTAAATGTATTTACTGAAGGTTGATTCTCCACAATATCTCCATAAACGGAGGCATATAAGGCGTTTATCTGCCAAACAAAGGGAAAAATCAGCCTATTGCAGAACAGCTTCCAGTAAAATAAGGATTGAAACCAGCGGTTTTTGAAGTGCGGGGTTACATTCACCGCATTGCAGAACAGCTTCCAGTAAAATAAGGATTGAAACACCGTACCCGTTGCTGGGTCTCCGTCTGTCTCCCCATTGCAGAACAGCTTCCAGTAAAATAAGGATTGAAACAAAAAATAATGGACTTTACGTTTAAAAATGGTATCCGAATTGCAGAACAGCTTTCAGTAAAATAAGGATTGAAACTGCTTCAATAGGCGTGTTCTGTAGTAATGCGCGATGATTGTAGAACGACTTCCAGTAAAACAAGGATTAGTTACCTCTGGAGTTTATCAAACTAATTACTTCGCCACCTATTTTTACTATGGTGGATTTTTTGCAAGCATCAGTTTGGACTGCGCCCAAGATCTTATGTTAATACTCCATAATGGCCAAGGTATTTGATAGATACTAACCATCTATTGATCCGAGGAATGGATATTGGAAGAATTAATAATATCATCCAGAGGCACGTTGATGAACGTATAGAGCAAAAGCAAGCTTTCTTAACAGAGCGGGTGGAAAAACTCGAAAAAACCGTCCTGGAACTAAAATCTGAGATCTCAGAAATACGCAAAGAACCTCCTAAGAAGAACGAAAAAGGTAAAGCAGGATTGTTTTCGGATTAACTTCTTGCCTATTTTTGTCCTTTTTGATCCTATTGTAATTTATTACAATGGTATAAGGATTTGCAGTCGTTGTTTTTCTGGATCCATTGTAACTGTTACACTATAATTTTTAATAAATAAAATTGTGCTGCAACAGTTTATTTTGGAAAAATGGAAATTTATGCATATCTTCTAACCCTAATTACAATATACATAGCGGTATGCATGACCCGATTTAGATTTTTGCAATTTGCCAGACCATCAAAGGTCATATCTGACCTGTATTATAAAAACAAGTAGCGAACCTAATGTAGGATGCGAATTATTCACATCGGCCATATTATAACTATAAAAGGAGAGAGTTCCAATCTATAAAGTGGGGGTAAAGATTGTACCAGAAAATAATATCTGCTGTGGATGGCTCCTTCCATTCTGAACTTGCAGCCCGTCATGCTGTTGCCATAGCCTCTTTCTGTGGTGGCCAACTTGTAGTGCTCGCGGTTGATACTGGAGAAGTAAAGCGAGAGGAATTATCCTTTACAGTAGAACGTTTATGCCAGCATGCAAAGACCTATGGCGTACTGGCAAGGGGTATTATCAGAAAAGGGGGTGTTGTTAAAACAATACTCGAAGTTATTAACGAAGAATATGCCGACCTTTTAGTTTCAGCTACACGCCACAACGAGTATCGATTGTTTGCGCAGAGCATTACGCAAGAACTCATGCTTAAAGCACCTTGCTCAGTATTAGCAGTAAAACCTACTGGAATAGCAAAGAGGGGGAAAAGCATGCTCCTGCCAATAGCGCGCAGAGAACTTGCCACTAGCGAGCTAATAATGCTCACTTCAAGCCTTGCAAAATCCTACAGTTACAAAGTTGAGATATTCCACGTGATGGAGCATCAGCGCTGGTACAACCTTTCCTGGAATAAGCTGTATACAATGCGCCATCATGGAGAAGAAAATATGATGCCGATTGCTGACGCACTGAAAGAATTGGGCGTTGATGTTGATGTGCGAGCAGTGGTTGCAGAGAGTAGCGTAAACGCCATACCCAGGGAAGCTGCAATCGGAAAACACAGTCTGGCTCTCATGAGAGCAAGTCAAAGAGGTATATTAAAACAGGTAGTATATGGCAATCCAATAGAACAGATGTTATCCAGCATACTCTGCGATGTTTTAATCTGGAGGCCAAAGCTATGAAAATTCAGGCTTTCGCAAAAGAAGAGGTGCTTCGGGAACTTAACACTACAGAGCAGGGTTTGACCGAGGAAGAAGCACAGAAGCGGCTTAAGGATTTTGGGGAAAACGTGGTCTTGGAGCTGAAAAAAGTATCCAGGTTATTTCAATTCGCATCGCACCTTGTAGATTTGTTTGCAATCTTACTGTGGATTGCAAGCGGACTTGCTATTCTTGCAAGCAGGCTCGGAAAAGATGTGAGCATGGCAAACCTTGGATATGCTATAATCGGGGTAATATTCATAAATGCTTTCTTCACATTTTTACAGGAATATCGCGCAGAAAAAGCATCCGAGGCTTTGAAAAAATTAATGCCCTATCAGGCAAACGTGATTCGAGAAGGCAGAGAAACACGAATACCTGCAAAACAAATCGTGCCAGGGGATGTAATTATTGTGAAGGGAGGGGACCGTGTGCCAGCGGATGCACGAATTATCAAATCAGTAGACCTTGCGGTGGATAACTCCCTTCTTACAGGAGAATCAGAGCCACAGATGAGAAAAGATGTACCTGAAAAAGGAGATGTGGAACCAGCTAATCTCCTTTATGCAGGCACTACTGTGGTGAAAGGGAATGGCATCTCAGTAGTCTATGCTACAGGCATGGCAACAGAGTTTGGAAAGATAGCACATCTTACGCAGGAAATTGCAGAAGCGCCCACGCCGCTTCAACGAGAACTGGCATTTGTGACCCGCATAATTACGTTTATAGCAATCGGACTGGGTGTTGTATTTTTCATAGCAGGAGAACTTATCGGTATAAGCACCTGGGATAACGTTCTCTTTGCCATTGGTATCATAGTGGCAAACGTGCCCGAGGGGCTGCTGCCAACAGTAACACTTTCTTTATCCCTTGCAAGCCAGAGAATGGCGAAAAAGGGTGCACTCATAAAAAAACTCTCCTCTGTAGAAACTCTCGGGAGTGCAACAGTGATATGCACAGATAAAACCGGGACTATTACAGAGAACAAGATGACACTTGAGTACATTTATACAATCTATGAGAGCAGAAAAATCGACCAGGCAAAATCATCTGAGTTACTGTTAGCAGCGGTATTATGCAACAACGCAAAAATAGAAAATAAGAAGATAATCGGTGAGCCTACAGAAGCAGCACTTCTGCAGGGTGCATCAATTATCATAGGCGATGTGGGGGGCGAATGGGAGCGTGTGGATGAAATCGCTTTCACGCCTGAACGGAAAATGATGAGCACTGTGACCAAGAAAGAAAACATGTTCGTTCTATACTCCAAAGGTGCATCAGGGGTAATACTTTCGAAATGCACGCATATTGCAACAGATAAAGGTATAAAAAATCTCTTAGCTGAAGATAGAAACCAAATAGAAGCCCAGGCATCTGATTACGCCAGTAGAGGCATGCGAGTGATTGCTTTTGCAAAAAAAAACATTGAAAAAGAGTATAAAAGGGAAACTCTTGAAGAGAACATGATGTTCATAGGATTAGCGGCACTTCGTGACCCGCCAAGAAAAGAGGTGCCGCTTGCTATTGAAAAATGCAAAAAAGCAGGCATAAAAATAGTAATTATAACAGGGGACGACCCACTCACAGCAAAAGCAATAGCAAGCGAAGTTGGAATAACTAAAGAGCCGGTAATAATTACAGGTAGCGAACTTGACAAGATGGATAAAAAAGAACTTGAACAGGTTCTGCAAGGTGAGGTTCTATTCGCAAGAGCCACACCAGCACATAAGCTTCGTATCGTGAGAACTTTAAAAGATATGGGTGAGATAGTGGCGGTAACAGGCGATGGCATCAATGATGCACCAGCCCTGACAGAAGGAGATATTGGCGTTGCGATGGGAAAAACAGGCACTGACATTGCAAGAGAATCAGCAGACATGATACTGATGGATGATAACTTCGCAACTATCGTTTCAGCAATAGAAGAAGGCAGAGCGGTCTTTGGCAATATTCAACGCTTCATAACCTATATATTCTCAAGCAACATCCCTGAAATAGTACCCTACCTGCTCTTCCTACTCCTGCGAATACCGCTACCCCTTACAGTAATGCAGATCCTGGCAGTTGATCTGGGCACTGACATGGCACCAGCCATAGCCCTTGGAACAGAAAAACCAGATCCAGATGTTATGGCTCGTCCCCCACGACGCAGGGGAGAGAGAATCCTAACATGGTCTATACTACTGCGTTCATATTTGTTCCTTGGTCCAATCGAGGCAATAGCAGCTATGAGTGGTTATTACTATGTGTTGAAAAGTGGTGGCTGGACCTACGGACTGAGCCTCTCCAAAGTAGATCCCCTTTATCTTAGAGCTACTACCATCGCCCTTGCAGCCATAATCATAACGCAGGTAGCAAACGGCTTAACATGCCGCACTATGAAGGAATCATTGTTCAAGGTAGGCGTTTTTACAAACAGGTACCTTCTCATAGGCATAGCGATAGAAATAATCCTGATATTCTTAATAGTGTATGCACCACCTTTACAGCGTATATTCAGCACAGTGCCATTATACCTGAACGACTGGCTCATCCTCCTGCCTTTCGCAGCACTACTCCTTTTTGCGGATGAACTCAGAAAATGGCTGGTAAGAAGAAGCTTCATCTAAAGAATACAGATAAAAGCTCTAAATTTTGAAAATCAGGTCGTGTACTTTCATTTTTGATTCTCCTCATTTATGGCTACAATTTCATCTCACGTTTTGCATTTTTTGCGAAGTTCAGACGAAAACGAGATTTGAGCAGAAAATCATCTAAAAGACCACCACCGAGATTACCGTTCCTATCAACCTACCCAAAGGATATCTACCTTAAAAAGCAAGGCAACAAATGCTACACCTGTAAAGATAATGCGAGGGAAATCCCATGGTATATTTAAAGCAAAGCGAATAGTGACGCTCAGAAGAAGACCCACAAAAGAACACAGTATGCCATCAATAGCTTTGTTGAAGTGGAGTGAAGTCCGAAGCCTATCGAAGTAGGGCGCAATGCCAACAACAATCAGGAAAGAAGGTAGAAATACACTTATGGTGGCAATAACTCCTCCAACAGGTCCATAGAGTAAATAGCCTATGAATGTGGCAGTAATCACTATCGGTCCTGGAGTAACTTGGCACCTAATCTCAGAAAAGAAGTAAACAAGTGGGTTAATGAGGGATCCTTGTTAACGTTTTGATATTGGGAATGTTTCATACCTTATTCTTCTCAGGCAATTCCGTTTGCTAAGTTATTCTATAATTTTCCTGAAACTTATTGAAGCCGCCGCAAACATTATTGTATCGAAAATTGCAATAGCTGCAATATCATATGGAAGATTAGTCAGATCTCCGCTGATCATCAAACCTCTCACAGCATCCACTGCATAAATCAGATGATTAAAAATCGCGAAGTATTGTAAGACAGTGGGCATCAAGTTAATTGGATATAAAGCATTACTAACAAAGAAGAGCGGCATGATCAGAGCTTGACCTATGCCCATGAACCTCTCTCTGGTTTTCATTAAAGATGCTACAAAAATAGAGAGGGCAGCAAACCCGCCTGAAACAAAGAATATTATTAAAATCGCTGTAAAGAAGTATAGAGGGTTAGGTACAAAATTAACTCCAATAAGGACCGCAACTGGTATAATTATCAAGACTTGAAAAATCGCCCTGACCCCTGAAGCTATAGACCTGCCTATAACAGTAGCATACCTTGAAGCTGGAGCAACAAGAAGCTTTTTCAAAATACCGGTTTCTCTTTCCCACACGATAGTTAAACCATAAAAGACCGATACAAATATAGTAGATTGTAGCAAAACGCCAGGAGTGATATAGTCAAGGTAAGGTATCCCATCAGTAGGTATAGCCTTAACATGACTCATGACAGTTCCATAAACAGCTAACCATAAAATTGGTTGAATAGCCCTCGTGAATATTTCAGCTCTGTCATGCTTGAGCCTCCGTAGCTCAAGTTCTATCATAGCAAACATTTCCCTCAGGGAATCCTTCATCGTCATAGCTATCTCTTCCTGCCAATACTCCTAACTTGCCTGGTCTCACTAACGCCACTTATCGAGGACACAGTTCCAGTATACTTTAGGAATACATCATCTAAATTTGGCCTGTCCGTAGATATTTTCTTTACGGATATGCCCTCATTTCTTAGAACCTCCATAACAACAGGTAGCGCAGTTTCTGCATCCTCAACAACGACACTGAGTTCCGAATTGGATAAAATAACGTCGCTGACAAAATCTAAACCTCTAATCCTCTTTAAAACATTTTCATCAACAATATGATTCATTAAACTGAATTGAATGACCTCTCTCCTGATGGAATGTTTAAGTTCATCAGCCGTACCGACCTTGACAATCTTACCTCTATCAATTATAGCTATCTCATCAGAGTAAAGGTCAGCCTCATCCATGTAATGTGTGTTAAAAAATACAGTTGTATCATATTCCTTCTTAAAAGATGTCAGCTTCTCCCAGACAGCTTTTCTGGCAGAAGGATCCAGGCCTAATGTAGGTTCATCCAGAAACAAAATCTTAGGTCTAATGAGCATAGCACATGCCATCTCAAGCCTCCTGATCATGCCGCCAGAGTATGTTTTAACAAGGTTATTCGCAACTGCATCCATGCCCATACCCCCCAGTGCATCCCGGATAATCTTCTTCCTATCACCGGATGGAAGCCCATAAATTTTGGCGTATATGAGAAGATTCTCAAAGCCGCTGATATCTGTCCAGACACTCGTCTCCTGAGGAACGTAGCTGATAATTTTCCTGATTTCAGCATCCCTCCTGGCAACATCCAACCCGAAAATAGATGCTTCACCCGAAGTGGGTTTAAATTGGGTTGTTAAAATCCGCATCAATGTAGTTTTGCCCGATCCATTAGGGCCTAACAGGGCAAAAACATCTCCAGCATTAACCTTTAGATCAACACCATCTAAAGCTCGAACCTTGCCATCATAAATCTTAACAAGCCCTTTAACTTCAATTGCAATAGTCATATCGTAAGCTGTATCCTCATAGACTGATCACATGAATGCTGCGATGTCCTGATATCAATACTTCGTAAATGTTGCTCCTAACCCAAGTAGCACTCCATATGGAGATCTCCTCTTCGCATCTCCTGCACCGGAAAAGCATATACCTTTGATTATTGAAATGATAGGATGCCTGTGATGCGGATGTCTGGCACAAAGCGATTAATTTTTTTCTGTGAGTACGTCAACACGGTTGTGAAGTTCAGCCATACTTTCTGCAAGGTTTTTGATCAGTTCAGCGCATCTGTCAGCAAAACTTGCAGCCAGTTTAGCATCGATATCATCTTTTGAATCTGCAATATCTTTCATCAAAAGGTTAGCC
>JBAQLI010000218.1:0-10371 GCA_049301735.1 Candidatus Methanoperedens sp. | reverse complement strand
ATCCTAATTCAGGTCGTTTGATATTTTATTTTACTTCATATAAAAACTGGTCAAAGTATTTTTATTACGGAGTAGGGACCGAGACTAAGGGATGGAATAAGTTTGTAATACCAAAAACAGATATATCTAATCGAGGAGGAGAAGATTGGAATAATACAATGGTATTGTTTAGACTGGCATATTATCCTGTTGCTGGGCATAATACAGATTTAACTATTGATCATTTCAGACATGATTTGTCAGGAAGAGCAAAAGTCATATTCACATTTGATGATGGAACTGTTGGAGACATGGAAGCAGAGACAATCTTAACTGAAAATAACCAAACAGCAATGTCATTCGTTGTAATTAATCAAACTACCCTTAATAGTCAATATTATATGGACCTGGATAATATTAAAAAGTTACAAAGTTCCGGGTGGGATATATCCAGCCATACGATTTCACATCCACATCTGGATTCTTTAGATAATAATAATTTGATTACAGAATTAAATAATAGTTATGATTGGTTAGTAAATCACGGATTTCAAAAGACTGCAGGATTTCTTGCATATCCTTATGGTTCATATAATGACATAGTTATTGAAAAAACAAAACAAAGGTATATACTTGCCAGAAGCACTGAAAATGGCATAGAACCACATTTATCGGCGGATTATGGAAATCTATACAAATTAAAAATAACGAGCATTCATAATACAACATCTGTCCAATCGATTAAAGATAGGATAAATTCTACAATAGATCAAGGATTATTGACAATATTAAATTTTCATAGAATCGTAGATAAAAATCCTACTATGTATGAATATTCAAAATCAGATTTGCAGCAAATAAGTGATTATATAAAAAGTAGGGATAGAGATATTGATGTTGTAACATTGAGTAATTATTTAAATGCAAATATTATAAATTATACGCCAATTATAAATAAAACTGTAAGAATTTATTCTAATGGAACTGTAAATTTATTGACAAATAATAAGTATGACGAATATATGCCCAATATGACTATTGAACCATCTTCGGGTTATATTGACATTAGCGTTAATAAATATGAAGATCAAGTTATATTATTTAATGAAACTGTAAATAATCTGTTAACAGAAGTAAAATATTCAATAGGAGATCGTGTAGCAAATCAAAATTATTCAATCAAAACATATTTGAATAATGGCTCAATTGTTCAGAATATTTATGTAAAAGCTAACGATACAGGATATATCAATTATTTTTCAAACGGATTTGATAAATCAAGTTATACAGAAATTAAGCCTTATTTTTCAAAAGTGACAGAAAACAATGTACTAACAGTTGAGATTTTAATACAAATAATTATATTAATAATTATAATAGCTGTTATAAGTTTGGCAAAATAATTCTGCAAATATCAGAAAATTAGGTAGTAACCAAGTGAGGAATATATTAGAAAAATAAGGAGGAAAATATGAGAAAAATTAGTGTGTGGTTAATGTCCATGGTTTCAATTGTTATGATAATAAGCACAGCATCGGCACTTCCAGAAATTCTGGATGTATTCAATAGAAACTATAATACCATTGGAACAAAGCTCGATTCATGCGATATTTGTCATATCTCTGGAAAGCCTAAGATATCTAAATGTGAAGAAGTCTGTCATATCCCTGGAAAGCCTGTGAAGGAGAATAATAACTTAAATTCATACGGAATGAAGGTAAAAGATAATCTGAATATAGAGATAGACAAGGCTCTTACAAAAATAGAGGGATTGGATTCCGATGGAGACAAATTCACAAACATTGATGAAATCAGGAACCTTACATTTCCCGGAGAGAAGAAAGATTTCCCGAAAAAGAAAAGAAGTGAAGTTAATCCAAATATAGTGAATATGGGATTATTTGGCATATTTAATTTTTCAGTTCCATAAAGAGAATCACAACACTTGCGAGCTGTCCTGAATGGTCAATGTATCAAGACCACAAAAACTTCTGAAGTACGAAGCTATGATGCAAGCAAGAGTCTGAAACGGAAAATGGCAAAAAAATAAATTTAAAAAATTTCAGGAGAAATATATGACATTTTATACAAATAAAGAAATTAGAGAAACAGATAAATTCGGAAGTTCCTGGTGGGAACATTTCTTTCTCAAACCTTTTATCTATAAATTAACGTTTTTATTCGCAAATTATACACAAATTACGCCGAACCAAATTACGATGATGTCATTCATATTTGGTTTATTATCCGCATATTCATTCTTAAATGGAACATTGTATTATTTGATTATAGGTGCCTTTTTGTTTGAATGTAGTTTCATACTAGATTATACTGATGGCAGAATAGCTAGATTAAAGGGACTGAATAGTATTTTCGGTGCATACTTCGATATAATATCCGATTTTACTAAATATTTTTTCATAATTTTATGTTTAGCATATGGTCAATATTTATTGACAAATGATGTATCTTTTTTATTGTACGGATATCTGTTTATGTTTGCTGAATTGGCTTTTATTGCAAATACATTCATTATACGTTTTCATCAGCCGAAATTCGATATGAATAAAAAAAATGTCCATCAAATAAGATATGATATATTAAAAGATAAATTACCTTTAATCATTAAATTAAAAAGGAAATTAGATCCAGAAAATAAATTGTCTTACATACCGAATGATGTAGATAATTTAGCTTTTTTTATAGCCCCAATCATAATGAAAATCAAGTTAGGATTCATTTTTGGTTCGATAATCTTGTTCGTGAATATATTAAGCCTGATTATATTTAACTTTGTAATGAAAAATAAAGATTAAGATGGATTACAGATTCTTAATTGACAGGAGAAGAAATGACTTATATTCTGATAACTCCGATAAAGGATGAATCTAAAAGTCTTCCAAAGCTAAAAGAAACAATAATTAGTCAGACCTTTAAACCTTTAATATGGGTTATTGGTGATGCGAATAGTAAAGACGGTAGTTTTCAAATAGCTAAGGAACTTTTTAAAGATTATGATTGGATATATGTGATAAATCAAAAAACATTCTTTGAAAGTGGTTATAGCCATAAGAATATAGCAGGTAACCTAAACGACTGCTATAAATATGCAAAGGAATTAACATATAAGAGAGGAATTGGATATTCTTTTGTGGCAAGAGCAGATGCAACACCAATTCTTTCATGCAATTATTTTGAAATATTAATTGATGAGATGCAAAGAGATTCAAAATTAGCTTTTATTTGTGGTCTGCAATATCTTCAATTCAAGAATTCTGAAATAAAATTGAGTCAAGTGGCAGAAATTCCAAATACGGGATTAAATGATCAGGGAGTGTATAGAAAAGATTTTCTTGAAGAAATGGGAGGATTCCCAATAACATACTCCCCTGAGACTGTATTACAAATCAAAGCTTTAAATAGAGGATGGAATTTCAAACTTACAGATAGAACTTATTTCATTAAATCAAGATTAGGTGGTTCTAAAATTGGGGTATGGAATGGATATAAGTTAAAGGGCAAGGTCTATTATACATTAGGATACCCCGTTCCTCTTCTTCTATTCAAAACATTACATTTATGTTTTCAATTGACACCAAAAAGCATTGCTATATTCTCTGGCTATCTTTCAAGTGCTATTAAGCGAGAAAAAAAGATTGAAGACAGAGAAGTTTTAGAATACTTTGATAAAAGATTGGATCAAATATTTTTAAATTTGAAGAAGAGATATTTTGGATGATAATTTTGGCTCTTAGAGAAATATTCAATATAATTAAATTAAATGATCGGAAATTCAGAAGATTCTTAATCATAGCATTGTCTGTACAATTTGCATTTTTAGGATTACAAATATTTAATTTTCATATCCCGATTTTAAAACAGATTATAACATTTATCTACATAATATTCATACCAGGGATTGCTCTACTTAAAATTTTAAGAATTCATAAACTTGGATATATTGAAACGATTTTATATTCGGTTGGGCTAAGTATTGCAACTTTGATGTTCATAGGATTTTTTATGAACACAATTTATCCTTTTATAGGTATACATAAACCAATTTCGATTAATTATTTGATAATTACTTTAAGTTTATTTATATCAATATTGTTTATTATTTTGATTAGAGATAAAGATTCTCAAAAATATAAAAATTACAAAGATGAGGGTAATGATAAAGAAAATATCCAAATCTCATTAACGCCCTCAATGTTATTAATCATAATTCTATTATTACTAATCTTTTCTTTTTCAATACTTGGAACATATTTAGCTAATTATTATCAGGATAATTTTGTCCTGATGGTTTTGATTATTCTAATAGCTATAACAGTCATTGTGATAACCACAATGAACAAATCACAAATAATTTATCCAGTCGCCATATATATAATGTCATTATCTCTATTATATCATGATTCATTAATATCATTATACATTACAGGATGGGATATTCAAATCGAATATTACCTATCTAATCTTGTGCTGACAAATTCATTATGGAATCCCAATATTATTTCAAATGTCAATGCAATGCTTTCTATAGTGATGCTCGCACCAATATTATCTATTCTATTAGATATGAACCTGATATTGATCTATAAAATAATATATCCTATATTATTTTCTTTGGTTCCGATTGGTCTATTCATAGTATTCAAGAAACTGACAAACGATAAAGTTGCATTTCTATCTTGTTTCTATTTCATCTCTATATTAACTTATTATGCAGGAATGATAAGTTTGGCCAGACAACAAATAGCTGAGCTATTTCTTGTCCTTATAATGGTTGCCATGTTTGATGAAAATTTAAATCGTATGAAGAAAGCAATAATATACGTAATTTTTGGATTTTCCCTTGCTGTTTCGCATTACGGGCTATCATATCTTTTTTTGTTTTCTCTTATTATTATATATCTGATGCTTTTTAGAAATGCTGACCTGATCGTAACAAGCAAGTTTGTCTTGTTATATCTGGTATTTGCCTTGACATGGTATGTTTTTGTGGCAGGAGGTTCTCCGATTTTCACCATTGTAATAATAGGTAGGCATATAAAAGATAGTATTTTCGAATTATTAAATCCGCAAACTGTAGAAGGTTTGAATATAATGGTAAGAAATGAACTATCTCCAATGAGAGACATTACGAAATATCTTAACATAATTACTCAAATTTTTATAGTTATAGGTATATTTATAATGACAATATATAATTTATATGGTACGGCAAAATTCAAATTTCAATTTAGATTTCCAAAAAAATATATGAATTTTTCTTATATGAATTTGATGATTCTTATTTTAGGTGTTGCTGTTCCGTTTGTTGCAAGTTCACTAAATACGACAAGATTATATCAAATTGCACTTATTTTTTTAGCGCCATTTTCAATAATTGGAGGATTAGCATTATTAAATTACGCGAAAATAAATATTAAAAATTCCCTGATAATGCTCTCCGTATTTTTTTCAGTTTTCTTACTTTTTAATACGGGATTTATGTATGAAATTAATAATGAACCTGCATCATCTATTTCTCTGAACTATTCAGCAGATTTTCCGAAATTTAGTGAATCTGAAGTATTTGCAGCACATTGGATTAAAGAAATAATAAAAGAAAAAGAAGTTGACAGAAACGGTTCTACTGTGTATTCTGACACATATAGGGATTTACTGCTTCTAAGTATGACCGGAGAAAGAAATTATCTCGTTGGAGACGAAGAAATAATTACACAGCCTCCCCCCAAGAGTTACATATTTCTAGGGAAAGAAAATATTAAGAATGGAAAAATAGCATTGTTATCTCGAGAGTACAAACGCAATAATATAGATTTAAAAAATTCAACGTTTTATAAGAAAATTTTAAAGATGAATAAAATTTATGAAACCGGGGATGCCCAAATATTATTGACCTGAAAAAGACAATTTAAAAATTTTTTGTTCAGATTGGCTTTTAGACAATGCAGATAAGAAAAATATTGGGCATGCCATTCTCTGGAATTATCTATGATAGGATTTTTGATTTGTTTCGAACTTATCTTTTCACTAATATAGTGATACTAATATAATGGTGGTATTGAATGAATGGAATAGATAAAATAAGTTTCTAGATAAAAGAAAATACGAAATATTGAGAATAAAATAATTGGAATAGAGAGAAAAGGAAAAAAGAAATTATATATGGTGGGATTTTATATGGCAAATAGAGACAGTAGAAAATTTACAAAAATTATTCTTTTGTTAATTTTTATCTTGACAATTGAATTTACAGCTACGATGAAAGTTGATGCATATACTCCAGTTACATATACATGTTGCATTAATTATACTTATAGTGAGGGGGATCAGCTCGATGGTTTCGAAACTAATTCAATTGGTGGGGTTCAAATAGACAACTTCGAAAATTTAAGCAATTGGACAATAGGAGGAACAGGTGCATCTTACCAGGCTGATTTAATTAATTTCAAAGAGGGTAATCAAGGATTAAAATTAATTGCGACAAATGGAAATAGGGCCTATGCAGACAAGGCGATAAATAACAATTTTTCAAATACAAATAATTTTGCGATCTGGTTATATATAGAAAATGCCAGTAGTTTTAGAGCTCCTGTAATGTATATTACTTCGACAGGAACTGCATGGAGTAAATATTTTTCGCAACAAATGTTTGGAAGTTTTAAAACCGGTTGGAATAAATTAATTTTTGATAAGAGTAGTTTTTCAAACACTAATGGAGAAAGCTGGAATAATGTAATGAACAGGATAAGAATAACGATTTATCCTAATACCGGGCAGAATACAAATGGTACTTTTGATGATTTGAGATATGATGTGAATAATGATTGGATAGGACCTACTCAAGAGGCAGACACTGTTAATTTTAAGGAAGGTCAACAGGGATTAAAACTGATTGGAATTAATGGAACCACTGCATATACAGACAAGACTATAAATAACAATTTTTCAAATACAAATAATTTTGTAATTTGGTTATATATAGAAAATGCCAGTAATACCGATTATATTACTATATATCTAACATCATCAGGTTCACTTTGGACCAAATATTTTTATGATTTATCCTATAGAGCGGTCAAAACTGGCTGGAATAGATTCGTTCTAAATAAGCAAAGTTTTGTTAATAATGGTGGGGAGAGCTGGAATAATGTGATGAATAGAATAAGAGTGCGTATGTATCCTATTACTGGAGAAAATGCAAATATTACTCTGGATGATTTAAGATACAATATTACGGGACAAAGAGCAAAATTAATGATAGAATTTGATGATGGAGAAACAAATGTTCTAACAGAAGCATATCCTGTCTTAAGTGCAAATAATCAAACCGGAGTATCATATGTTATACCTGAATATGTTCTTGGAAATGATAGATGGTATATGACTTTGGACAACTTGAGAACTTTACAAAATGGTGGATGGGATATATCCAGTCATACGATGAATCATACTAATTTAGCGGAAGCAAATGATTCATATCAGACTTATGCATTAAATAGTAGTTATGACTGGCTTGTTGCTAACAAATTCCAAAAATCAGCAGGATTTATAGCATATCCTTATGGCACATTTAATGATCAAACAATAGAAAAGGTGAAAAAAAGATATATACTTGGCAGGGCAACAAAACCAGAATCTTATCAACAGCACTTTACTCCAACAGATGATGCCATCATGTATATACAAAGAACAGTAAATGTATATAACGACACACCTGTTCAAACTGTAAAAGATCAAATAAACGATACTATAAATGCTAAATTATTAGGAAAAGTGGTATTCCATACAATTGCAGATTCTAATCCGGTTAATGATAGATATACATATCTAACATCAGATTTTAAGAAAATAAGCGATTATATTAAAAGTCAAAGTGCTAATATTGATGTTATAACAAATAGTGAGTATGTCATACCAAATATTAAGAATTTTACACCAGTTATCAATAAAACAACCAGGATATATTCTAATGGTTCTTCGGCTCTGATAACTAAAAATAAATACGACGAATATATGCCGAATATGACAGTTAAACCTTCGTCTGGTTCTATTGATATTAATATTACAACATACAACGAAAGCGGGGGCACAATAGGATTTAGTGAAAGTAGTCCGGAAAGTAATCTGCAAATTTCCTATAGTATAGGAGACAGAATTCCAAATAAGATGTATGATGTAAAAATCTATTGGATCAATGGTACAAAATATCAAGATTTCAATATCTCAGCTAATAATACTGGTTACATTAACTACAATTCGGCATATGTAGGCTCGAGATATCAAGAAATAGTAATAAATAATCTACCTCTATCAATCATATCTTCATTACCTGTAACTGATCCTACTACAACAGTTGGCACCTCTCAATCATTCGAAGTATATCTTAACAGAATAGCTAATATCACATGGTATATTAATGGCTCTATGGTTCAAACAAATTCGAATGCGGATTCTGCAAATTATACAAATTCTACAGCAGACATAGGGATATATAATATCTCTGCAACTGCCAATATCGGATTGGATTCGGTTTCCAGAACATGGAATTGGAGTGTTAATCCACGGCCTAATGCTTCTTTTCGCTTTATCGTCTGGGCTGATACAAAACAGGGAACCTCTATCTTAACAAACGAGTCCATAATAGCCAATAGTTTAAATCCTGCCTTTACCATTTATTCCGGCGACCTAATTGATTGCGAAAGTTATGAAAATCCTACTTGTTTTTCGAATGGTTTTTCCACCTGGAAAACGGCTTTTAACGGCGGAGGAACAAACAATTTGTTTAGTAAAACTTTTGCTACCCGTGGGAATCACGATGCTAACACAGATACTCCCTGGCAGTCGAATTTTGACTTTGCTGATACTGCAACCCGCCTCGGAGCTACCAATTATTCTGCGCAAACCATGGATATAACGTACTCTTTTGATTATGCCAATTGGCACTTTGTCGGTCTTGATGCAGCTGGCGAGGAAATTGGCGATATGCTGCCATCTGTAATAACATGGTTGGATAATGATTTGACGGCCGCTGAAAGCCGCGGTATGATGAATGCTTTCCTATTCTGGCACTGGCCTGTCTATAATGTGTCGGAGCCGGTCTCATTACCGCCGGCCGCCTTGATAACCGTGCTTAATAAACACCCTATTATTTCAGCAGGTTTTTTTGGTCATGAACATCTTGTTGCTTATACGCATATCGATAGCTCTCGTATCCCTACCATTACTCATCCATTTGAAGAGTTCGTTTCCGGTGCTGCCGGAGCCGAACTTCATGATGCCCTAGCGGGTAAATATGACTACTGGTTAAATGATGGAAGCGGCAATAGTAAATCCGGTTTTATGGCGGTGGATGTCTCTGGCAATAATTTTATCGTTTCTGTATACAATGTCGATGGTTCGGTTGATAAAACATTATCCTTTACAACATCATATATTCCTCCTGCTCCGGCCGGTCTTGCCAGCATACAGGGAAACTTCTGGGTAAACCATACCTGGCAGCCAGGAACAGGCAATAGAACAGATAGCTACAACATCAGTGTGAATGGCAGCTGGACAAACGGGACAGACATTACCTATTCCAATAACTCTGTGGGGCCGCACGGATGGAGTAACATATCAGTGTATGCCTACAACAATTCTGGTATCGGTAAATTAAATACAACCTCAGCATCGCAGAATATCCAGGTTGCAAACAATATACCAATCCAGGCCCAGATCGGAAATAAGGCTGTAACCGCAGGAACCTGGTTAAATTTCACAGTATCTGCAACAGATGCAGACTCCGATCCATTGATCTACGGCTCAAATAACTCAAAAGGAATCTTGAATACTTCCACAGGAAACTATTCATGGCAACCGAGCAGCGGTGATGCGGGACAATATGTATGGTACTTTAACTCAAGCGATAATTTTAATGGTGTTGATACAGAAACAATTATTATTAATGTAAATGCGGCTGCAGTATTGATTCCTCCCGCACCTCTCAATATCACTGCCATGCAGGGCAATTTCTGGATCAATCACAGCTGGCAAGCTGGAACTGGCAATGTAACGGATAGCTTCAATGTAAGTGTAAATGGTATCTGGACAAATGGAACGACTAGCACTTATAACAACACTTCAGTCCTTCCGCACGGCTGGAGTAACATTACAGTGTGGGCATACAATAATTCAGGAACTGAAAGCTTAAGTCTCTCCTCAGTCTCCCAGAACACTCAACTTGCAAATAACATGCCAGTCCAGACACCGATCGGTGACAGGATCATCACTGCAGGTGATGTCCTCAGCTTTAATGTAACCGCTACAGATGCGGATAGTGACCCGATCGCATATAGCACCAATGCCACCAACGGTACGCTCAATTCCACAACTGGC